>JACRCT010000728.1 GCA_016218885.1 Deltaproteobacteria bacterium
GACGGCCAGTGAGGCATTGCGCCGCCCGCTCTCGTCTCCAGGCTCATCGATGCGCGCCAGACCGCAAGAGGCCCCGAGCCCCAGGAGGGCAGCCGATGCTACCCAGCGTAACCAGACCGAGGTTTGCATGGCGGCTCCTTGGGCCTCGAATGTCGCGATCCTCTTGGCCTCGCCGAGAAGGACACGAGGACGTTCCGGCATGTCGCAAATAACGGGATCTCGAGCGCAAGTCGGCGAATTTGCTGGCACTTCTTCCCGTTGGCTGGAGACCGGATCGTGCGAGAAGCGAATCAGCGCGGGCTCAGGCTATTCAGCCCGAGCGGAGGTCGACCCCTCGACGAGCTCGGGAGAGACCGTAGCCGAGGGCCCCTCGACTTCGCAGCCGACTACTCGTCGGCTGCTACGCTCGGGGTGATCCGGACCTTCGATGTCTCACCGATTTCCGATGCGCCACACTAGTGAGCGTCGAGCCAGACGTATCCGGCGAGGTCCATGCCTCCGCCCCCGGGAGACACCAGCGCGAAGTCGAAGCCGATGAGCGCCCCTTGCGGCACGTCGACATCCAGCGCGACGAAGTTGGAGCCGCTCTGCTGGGCACCAAAAGCCTGATCGTAGGAAGCCGGAGAGAAGTGGTCTCCGGAGAGGGAGAAGCACCACGGCGTGCGGATGTCCTGGCCCCCTTGCTGGACGACCCGCAGGCATGCCTCTGCGCCCTGGGTGCCCGGAGCGGTGCCGCTGCTCAGGAAGATCGAGATCCCACGGATATGAGTCGCTTCGGGGGCGGCGTACCACCAGTTGGAGTTCTCCAGAGGCTTTCCGGCCGGGACGGTGGTGGGCGTCGGGGGGCAGCCTCCCGTGCAGCCGGCGGGAATCGAGACCCGGCCGCCCCCTGGGATGACGTAGCCCGTGTCCCACTTGGGGAAGCGTACGCGGCGCCCGGGGGCATCGGAGCCGGTCACGGGGGCCCCGGTGACCTCGGCCCAGGTGTATTGCCCAGAGGAGCCCGACCAATCCGCCGTGCCCTGGAAGAGGAGAGCCTCCCCAGGGCGCAGCAGCAGCCCGCGATCGCGGAAGTCGGTCACCGACGAATCCACCGTCTCCGAGTAGGTGCAGGTCACCTCGCCGTCGTCGTTCTCGTCGTGCTGCCAGATGTCGCCCTGGTTCAGATAGAAGCAGCTGTCGCGGGAGTAGCCGAAGGTTGAAGCGGCTCGGAAAGAGGTCTGGGGAGCCATGCGCTTGACCAGCAGCGGGGTCCCCTGGTCGTTGAAGATCCCGTCGATGTAGGTGATCGGGTCGGCGAAGGTCGCGCCGCCGACCAGGTTCACGCCATGCCTGGCGGGCCGCTTGAAGCCGGGCCCTCCGATCTCGACGAAGCCGCGCTCGTCCTGCTGTGCGAAGGACTGGTCGTAGGAGCTTCGCCTGGCGCAGACGACGATCGCCGTGTGGCTGTTGGAATCGAACTCCAGAACCTCGAATCCGGTGTCGAATCCCCGGGCGTTGCAGAGGCGCTTCACGTTGGGCTGGCAGCTGTTGCCATCCACGAGCGCGGACACCGAGCAGGAGCCGCTGAAGGCATTGAACAGCTCTGATTCGGGAACGCCCCCCAGCTCTTCGACGAGCGCCGAGCTCTTCAGGCACATGGTCGCCACGACGCTGCCGTTGAACCCGATCACGCCTACCGAGCTCTCGAAGCCCTGCGTCTGGCAGCCCCGCCGAGCGACCGAGTCGCAGAACAGGCTGTTGGGATTGCTCATCGTGCAGAGCCCGGAGTAGGGGACCTCGCGGTACTCGGCGATGGGCTCGCCCAGGCAGGTGACGGTGGCTCCCGACGAGACGAGCTCGGAGGCGCCAAAGCCTCCCGCGAAGCCCTGCGCTCGGCAGAACTCGAAGCTCGCCCACCGACAGGCCATCGAATACGGCGACCAGACGTCGCAACCCCGGGAATGGAGATCCTCCATGACGTGCGCCTTGAGCATCCCGAGAGATCGTTGGGTCACCGGAACCGAAGCGTCCATGCCCGGGGGGGTCGCGGCGTCCATGCCCGGCAGCGTCGTGGCGTCCATGCCCGGTGGTGTCGCGGCGTCCATGCCCGGCAGCGTCGTGGCGTCCATACCTGGCGGCGTCGTGGCGTCCTGGCCCGGTGATGTCATGGCATCCATGCCCGGCTCCGCAATGGCGGCGTCCAGGCCTGGTTCCGGCGTGGTGGCGTCCAGGCCTGGTTCCGGTGTCGCAGCGTCCTGGTCTGTCGTCGCGTCGGGACCCTCGGCAGTGGAGCTGTCGCTGGCGGAGGAGGCGTCCTCTTCGAGCTCGGTTGTGGCGTCCATACGGGACGAGCTGGCGTCTCGCCGAGATCCAGCATCGCGACGGCTCAGAGAGGCATCGGTGCGGACCTTTGACGCGTCCGACTGAGGCACGTCGGGTGTCTCGGATTCCGAGCAGCCTGAGAGTTGGACCGAGACCACTGCCACGAGCATCGCCGCGCCGAGTGTCTTCATGACGCGAGGGAGCCTAGCACGCGGCCCTCCGAGCGGCGGCACCATGGGCCCACACGTGCTGCTGGGCCTGGAAGGCGACCACCCGGCGTTGTGGCTCCCCGGTTGGAGGCGCAGCTCGCTAGATCCTGAGCCCGGCGAAGAAGTGGAAGGTGCCCGTTCCGGCCGACAGGGCGACCTTGCAGTAACTCGCGGTGTCCGGCTTCGCGATCCTGGTGCAGTCGGCGATGGTGATCGAGGCGGTGTAGTAGCTGATCTGCCGCAGCTTCTTGCCGGTGTTGTGGGATGCGTGGATCTGGGCGCCGCCCGCCTCCTACGGCGCCAGAGTCCGAGTCAGGAAGTCCATGACCGCCATGGAGAAGCCCTGGGGATCGTCGGAAGGGCAGTCGTGCCCCGCGTTCTCCAGGACCACCATTGACTTCTGGCCGGCGGTCGCCCCCAGCAGCGAGAGGGCCTCTTCTCCCATGACGACGGGAATGCCGTGGTCATGGCGCCCCCACAGGACAAGGCTCGGAACGGTGATCCTCTGGAGCTCCGGCGATAGGTCGGTCAGCAGGGCTCTGCAGATTGCCGAGTTCTCGTCGGCCAACTGGCCCTGGACGAAGCTCCCGTTGGCCAGCGTCGCCATTCCGTCGAAGGGTGTCGCGAAATTGAGCCAGGCGGAACCCATTCCTGCCGACGA
>JACRCT010000729.1 GCA_016218885.1 Deltaproteobacteria bacterium
CGCGTACCCGAGCCCGTCCTCGAACGGAACGGGAGGCGCTCGCCTATCGGTGCAGGGGCCCCGACAGAGGCGTCGGTACCCCGCGCTCAGCGGGTTGTCGCCCGGGCAGGCGTCCCTATATTTCCGCCGGTCGCGTTGCTTGAGGAGGGGTGGCGATGGATCTGTTCGAGCCCTGCTACGAGTGGCATGACGCTGAGCTCGTGAAAGCCGCGGGCGTCTACCCCTACTTTCGCGTTCTGTCAGCCTCGGAAGGGCCGGTGGTGACCGTCGACGGTCGTCCGGTGGTGATGCTCGGCTCCAACAACTACCTGGGGCTGACGCACCACCCGGCGGTGCTGAGGGCGGCCCACGACGCCATCGACCGATACGGCACCGGCTGCACCGGATCGCGCTTCCTCAACGGCAACATCGAGCTCCATGAGTCCCTCGAGCGCGAGCTGGCCGAGTTCACCGGCAAGGAGGCCGCGCTCGTCTTCTCCTCGGGGTTCCTCGCCAACTTCGGTGTCCTGGGCCTGCTCGGAGCCACCGAGGGCTGTGTGCTCTTCTCCGAGGCCGGCAACCACGCCAGCCTGATCGACGGCACGCGTCTCTCGCGCGCCGAGGTCCACGTCTTCGACGGTCCGGACGACCTCGCCGGGCAGCTCTCGACGCAGCCCGAGTGGCGCCATGCCCTGGTCGTCACCGACGCGGTCTTCTCGATGACCGGCAAGGTGGTGGACCTCAAGCGCCTGGTGGAGCTGCGCCGCAAGCACCACTTCCGGCTCTATGTCGATGACGCGCACGGCTTCGGCGTCCTCGGCCGGCAGGGCCGGGGCGTCACGGACGCCTTGGGGGTGACCCCGGAGGTGGACCTGCTCTTCGCCACGTTCAGCAAGTCGCTGGCGAGCCTGGGCGGCTTCGTCGCCGGCGAGCGCCCGGTCATCGACTACCTGCGCCACAAGGTCCGCACCGTCATCTTCTCCGCCGCGCTGCCCCCGCCTTCGGCCGCCGCCGCTCTGGCCGCGTTGCGGGTGATGCGCGAGGACGGGTCCCTCTTCGAGCGTCTCTGGGAGAACGTGCACTTCTTCCGCGAGGGAGTGGAGAAGCTGGGCTACTACACGATGGGGAGCACCACCCCCATCGTGCCGCTCTTCGTGGGGAGCGAGTCGCTCGCCTTCCGGCTGTGCCGCGACGCCCTGCAGATGGGGGTCTTCGCCACCCCCGCCATCTTCCCCGCCGTGCCCTTGGGACAGGCGTTGATGCGCACCAGCGTCATCCCCGCGCACACCCGCGCCCAGCTCAAGAAGGCCCTGGAGGTCTTCGCCACGCTCATGGACCGCTACCCTGTGCTGCGCGTCGATTCCACGCACCTGCCCACCGCCGAGGAGATGGACTTCAGCTACCTCTTCGAGCAGTCGGCCTGAGCCTGAGCGGGGGGAGCGTGGCCGGGACGCGCAAGCTCCTCCCTGTTCAATTTGTCGAGCTACAGGCCACGCCGGCTGCCGCGCAGCCACCGGGGCTGGACTCGCCGAGGGTGATGGTCCCTGCCGGGCCGACGTAGTCGACGCCCTCGGAGGGAGGGCTGTTCTGCCACACGACCTTGCGCGCATCGACGAGGATCCCCGCCACCGAGGACGCCGACCCCGCCACCAGCAGTCCCTTCGCGCCGGTCGGGTAGCAGAAGATCTGGTTGGCATCGTCGCAGAACTGCGCCGACAGGTCCCAGCGGCCCGCGCCGGGAGAGGCACCGGTGGCGGCCTCGACATGGAAGCCCAGCTGCGTCACGTAGTTGTCGTGCAGACGGTTCTTCCGGAAGAGCGTCAAGTGGGAAGGCTGCGAGTCGAAGACGACCCCTCCTCCTCCCGTCGTGCCGTTGCGGTAGATGTCGTTACCCTCGAAGGACACCGTGGCGTTGGAGACCTTCGCGCCGGCGGTCACGTTGTCGAAGATCGCGATTCGGGACAGGCCGACGACGGTGTCAGCGGGCGCAAGTGCTCGGCCTTCGACCCTCACTCCGACGGAGCGGTTGGAAGACACCTCACATTCGTCCAGGCGAACCCTGCCGCCGTTGACCACGATTCCGTCGGTTACGTTCTGGGTGAATGACGTCCTTTCAAAGGTCGCGTCTTCAGTGCCAGTGCCGGTCACCACCACCCCGGCGACGGAGTTGGCCTCAAAGCGGCTGCTGCTCACATCGGCTCGACCCCCGCTCATGCGCAGGCCCACGTTGTTGGCGGTGAACCGGCTGCTCTGAATGGTCGCCGTCCCGCCATCGATCCAGAGCGCCGCCTCCGAGAAGCCCTGGGCCGCCAGGCGCGTGATGGACGCGGTACAGCCGGTCCCGACGTTCAGCCCGGTGGGGATGACGCGCGTCCCTTGGTTCCCCACCAGCACGAGGTCGCGCACGCTGACCGTTCCCGTGTCACAGGTGGCCAGGGCCGTGGCGTCCACTCCGGCGTTCTGGAGCGCGAGCCCCTCGAGCGACGCTCCCGCGCCGAGGATGAGGGCCGCGGGCAACGCGCTGGACGCTGCGCCCAGGGACACGGAGTGGGCGCGGCCGTCGCAGCCCTCGTCCACGGAGCAGTATTGCGAGGTCACCGCCACGCCCGCCGGGATCGTGAGGGGCAGGGTCTCGCTGGCGAGGACCACGTGGCGCAGCGTGCCGGCCTCCCTCCAGGTAACGACTGAACCGTCTGACACCTCGGCGCCCGCAGCGATCGGCCACTCGGGCTCGACGGCGCCGGAGATGCCGGCGATCGTCACCTGGTAGAGGTGACCGGTGAGCTGTCGGGGGGTGACCTTCGTCCCCGCCGCGTACTGGGTCGACGGCCGCCAGGGGGGCGAAGGTTCGTCGGCGCCAGCGAGGACCACCTTCGTGCCGGCCGCTGCCCTGGAAAGTGCGTCGGTCAAGCGGGGAAGCCGGCAGGAAGGCGGGCTTTCCGCTCCAGTGGGAACGAGCGCAGAATCCCCCGCGGGATCGACGTAGAGCGCGCCCCCGGTGGCGGCGGGACAGAGGCATTGGTAGGGCTCGCTCGACTTGGGCCTGCCGCACTCCAGCCCGGTGGGGCAAGAAGTGCTCACCCAGTCACCGCAGATCTCATTGCCCGCCACGTCGCAGGCTTGCAGGACGTGGGGATCCTTGCAGCGGGTCTCTCCCGCGGCGCAGCCGGACGGGCATTGGCACCGCCCTCCATTGCATGTCTGCGGGGCCGGGCAGTCGGTCAGCTCCTCCAGCTTCAGGCAGCCGGGCTCGATCTCGCGGCAGATGCCGAGCTGGGTTCCGCTGGAGTTGCATCCTGGTCGGTCGGCGGCAGAGCAGGCGGGATCGCTGGTGCACGCCGGCCCGGCGTCGGGCGCGGTGGGCCCGGCGTCGGCGACTGGAGCGCTGGCGTCGGCCGCCGCCTCCCGCTCTCCGTTCACGCAAGTCCCAATAGTCCCAGAGGTCCCAGAGGTCCCGCAGTGCTGCCCCGAAGGACATTCGCTGTCGTCGGCACAAGGGGCGCCCTCGAGCGGAACCGAGCAGCTCGCCAGCAGGAGAGCGGCCGCCGCGGTGGCGGGCGACAGAGAGAGCGAGAGCAGGGGAGAGAGGTGGGGGCGCATGTCAGAACCTCCCCGAGAAGAAGAGCACGCCGCCGGCGATGCCCGCGGCAGCACCGACTCCGTAGAGCACGTTGGCCGCCAGCGAGGTGGCGGCGGCGCGATCGTGGAGGCCCTGTACGGTCTGCTGATCGTGCCGGCTCTCACGCATCTCGTCGCTGGCCTGCCTGGCGGCGACCCCGCACCCGATGGCCGCCGCGAGCGAGGCCGCACCAACGCCCGCGGCCACCCAGGTCCAGAGCCGAGGGTGGGGCGACGCCTCGGCGGCGACTCCGCCGGCGGCAGAGGGCGGGGGCTTGGCGGTGAGGGCCTCCGGCGGCACCGCCGAGGGCGGCGGCGGGGGGAGCACGGGCGGAGCCTCGAGCTGCAGAGCGATCTCCAGCTCGTGCGAGCGGTCTGCCTGGAGCTCTATCTCGCGGATCACCGTCTGGTGGCCCGTCAGTGAGACCCGTACCTGGTGCCTGCCCAGGGCGAGCTCGCCAGACCAGGGCGTGCGGCCCAGCTCGCTCCCGCCGACGTGCACCGCGGCTCCGGGGGGCTGGCTGTCCACCGACAGCTGTTGCAGGCCCTTCTCGACCAGGCGCTTCTCGAGGTTGGCCATCGCAGTGCGGACCGTGGTCTTGTCCTCGGCGTCGGGGACCTCGCGCAGGTAGGCGCGGTAGGAGCGCAGCGCCTGGGGGATCTCCCCGAGCCTCTCGTGGCACTGCGCGATGTTGAAGCGCAGAGCTCCGTGGGGCTTGAGCTGATAGGCCTTCTCGAATTCGGCGATGGCTTCGCGGTAGCGCGCCTGCTTGTAGAACGCGGAACCTTGCTTGAAGTGGACCTTGGCCTCGGCGACCTTCGGGTCGGCCTTGTCGGCCCTGGGCTCGCCACGATTCGCCCCCGCGGCTTGGGCGGAGGTAGAAAACGCGGCGCCGAGGAGCAAGGCGGCCAGCCCCGCTCTCATGAAAGGTCCGGGTGCGACGGCCCTCTTCCTCGCCTCAACGGTTCGTGGATTCACTGAAGCATTCCTCGCGCTGCTCGAGGCGAAGAGCCTCGGCCGCCGATGAGCTTGCTCATCGATAGGGGTCTTTCAGGTCGTCGAGCTTCTCGAACCCGTCGTCGTCCTCGGCCGGGCTCTGGGGATGCGGCTTGACGAGGCGCACCTCGAGCGCACCGACGTCGCCGCCGACCCTGCGTCGGGCAGGGCGATAACCGTCGAGCGTGAAGCGCAGGACCAGCGGCGTTCCCTCGAGCACCTCGAGCTGCAACGGCGTGATGCCCAGGACCTTGCCGGCCTTCGAGGAGACCTGGGCCCCAGGGGGAACGCTGGTCACTTGAACCACGCGCGCCGAGCCAGCTGGGCCGGCGGAAGCGATGGGATCGGCTGGCAGCGGCGGAGGATCCACCATGGCGGCGACTTCCGCGGGGCCCACTCGCCCGGCAGGAACGGAGATCGCGGTCAGCGCGGGGTCAGGCGTCGGAGAGGTGGGCCAGAGGACCACTGCCGCAGCCGAGAGCAGCGCGAGCAGGCCCGCGCCGCTGGCCACCACCATCAGGCCTCGGCGTCTGGGCTGGAAGCCAGCGGCCGCCAGGTCGTCAGTATCGGGAATCGTGGGGGCGAAGGGTGAGGGCGTGGCTCGCTTCGCAGGGCTCGAGGCCGGGGTGAGTCCGGGCGGCGCAGGCGTAGGGGCTGGCAAGCCGGCGAGCCGGGCGCCGAGCTGGCCGAGGCTGCGGGCGAGCTCGGTCATCGACTGAGGCCTGTCCTCCGGACTCTTGGCCAACGCCTGCAGGACCAGCGACTCGACCTCGGCGGGAATCTGCGCCTCGGGGCAGCGCGTGGAGAGAGGCTCGGGGGGCTTGACCCGGTGGGCGACGAGCAGATCCACCGAGCTCTTGGCACAGAAGGGCAGCGTCCCGGTCAGGACCTCGTAGGCGAGCACGCCCCACGCGTAGACGTCCGTGCGGTGGTCGATATCGCCCCCCTCGGCCTGCTCGGGGGACATGTACTCCGGGGTGCCGATGATCGTGCCCGCTCGGGTGATCCGCTCGCCGTCGGGGTGGTCGCCGCTGACCATGGAGATGCCGAAGTCGAGGACCTTGGCCAGGTCGCCCCCTTCGCGCGCCACCAGGATGACGTTGTCGGGCTTCACGTCGCGGTGGACGATTCCCTGCGAGTGCGCGGCGCCGAGCGCCTTGGCGATCTGCCCCAGGACCCCAAAGGCGCGAGCCAGCGGCAAGCGCCCGTGCTTGCGCAGCAGGTCGGTGAGGCACTCGCCCTCGAGGGCCTCCATCGCGAAGTAGAGGCGGCCCTCCGGCGTGCGCCCGAAGTCCACCACGTCGACGATGTTCTCCTGGCCGATCCGGCTCGCGGCGATCGCCTCCTGCTGGAAGCGCTTGACGAGGTCCTCGCGCTGCGAGAGCTCAGGCCGCAGGACCTTGATGGCGAAGCGCTTCCCCAGGACCACGTGCTCGGCGAGATAGACCGTGCCCATCCCGCCTTGGCCCAGCTGCCGGAGGATGCGGTAGCGCTCGCCGAGGACCTGCCCGACCAGGCTTTGATGCACCAGGGGAGTGCCGTCGTGGGGGCACACGGACGCGCCGGCCGGAACAGAGCGCTGGCAGGTCGGGCACGTCGTCATGGCGGTACGCTAGCACGCCCTCGCTCGCGCGCCAGTGAAGCGCCAGCTCTCGCCGCGGGACGAATGCCGAAATGTTGCGGGGGGTTGGGGGTCGGCCGCGGTATCATCCGCGCCCATGGTGGTCTTCGCTCTGCTGGCCGTGGCGGTGCTGGTCGCATACCTCTTGGTGCAACGCACCCGCGAGCTGTTCTGCGTCTCGGTGCGCAAGGGCAGGGCCTTGGTGGTGCGCGGGCGAATCCCCCAAGGGCTGCTCAATGACCTCACCGACGTCCTCGCCAAGCCGCCTGTCCAGAGCGCGTCCATCCGCGCGGTGCGCACCGCGAGCGGGGCACGGCTCACCGTGGACGGCGTGGACGAGGGGCAGGAGCAGCGGCTGCGAAACGTCTTTCACATCTACCCTCTCGCGAGGCTGAGCGCGGCGCCGTTGCTGGACCGGCGCTCCCTTGGCCAATGGCTGGGGATAGCCTGGCTCGCCTGGCTCCTCGATCGCTCCGTCGGCCCCCGAAACCCATGATCACCCTCGAATCGCACCCTCTGCTCGATGTCCGCGCCTTCACCGCCGACTTCCCGGCGAGCCTGGGCGAGTCTCCCAGCCCCGAGTGGCTCCGCGCGCTGCTCGCCTCGGGAGCGCAGGCTCCGCTGTCCAGCGACGACGCGGTGCGCGCCGCGGTGCGCGACCTGCTGCGCCACGGAGGCTTCAAGCCCACCGGCCGCAGCAAGCCCGCGTCGGAGTATCTGCTCACGGCCGCTGCCGAGGGCGCGCTGGGGTCGATCAACTCCGCCGTGGATGCCTGCAACGTGGCCTCGCTCCACAGCGGCCTGCCCATCAGCGTCGTCGATCTCGATCGCGCGAGGCCGCCCTTCCGCGTCGCCGTCGCGCCCCCAGGGGCCAGCTACGTGTTCAACGCCTCGGAGCAGGTCATCGACCTCGGCGGGCTGGTCTGCCTCTTCGATCAGGAAGGGCCCTGCGCGAACGCCGTCAAGGACGCGCAGAGGACCAAGACGCAGGCCGACACCCGCCGCACCTTGAGCGTCATCTGGGGCTGCAAGGCGCTCGGCGACCGGGCGGAGCGGACGGCTTGCTGGTACCAGGAGCTCGTCGAGCGCCTGGGCGCCACGACCGCGCGCGCCGCCACCACTGGCTGAAGCCCGACCCGCGGCTCGATAATCGGGGCCATGCTCTCCCTCGGCTCCTTCCTGGTCCTTGCCACCCTCGGCGGGCAATCGCCCGCCTACCCCTGGCTCGAGGCGGGCCCGGGTGACGCTGGTGCCCGGTCCACCATCGCTTCACGCTTTGCGCCGCCCACGGGCTTTGAGCGAGCCCCGGTGGCGAGCGGCAGCTTCGCGGCGTGGCTGCGCGAGCTCCCGCTGCACGAGGGCCGTGGCGAGGTCCATCTCCACGACGGCTCGCTCAAGGCGAACCAGGCGGCACACCTCGCCATCGTCGACATCGACGTCGGCGCCCGCGATCTGCAGCAGTGCGCCGACGCGGTGATGCGGCTGCGCGCCGAGTACCTCCTCGGCGCGGACCAGCCCGACGAGATCTGCTTCCGCTTCACCGACGGGACCCCCGCGGCCTGGTCCAAGTGGCGGGACGGATGGCGGCCCAAGGTGGGGGGCAAGAAGACGACGTGGACGAAGGCCGCCAAGGTCGACTCGAGCCATGCCAGCTTCCGCAAGTATCTCGACGCGGTCTTCACGTACGCCGGCACCGCCTCCCTGGAGCGCGAGCTGGAGCGGGCGCCGTCTCTGGTTGAGGTGGCCGGCGGCGACGTCTTCATAGAGCCCGGCTTCCCCGGTCACGCCGTGGTGGTGGCGGACGTGGCGGCGGCCCCCGATGGCCGGCGTGCGGTCCTGCTGGCGCAGAGCTACATGCCCGCGCAGCAGATCCACGTCCTCGACAACCCCGCCCATCCTGGCGACCCCTGGTACGTCCTCGTCGAGCGCCAGCCCCTTCAGACTCCCGAGTGGCGCTTCGAGAAGCCGGAGGTCAGGCGGTTCGGGAAGAGCTGCCAGTAGCCGGCAACCAAATCGGGGGCACTCCGAGAGGGCCTCGCGCGAGAGGGGCAGCGACGCAGGGCTCGACGGGCGGCTCGGGAGGCTGGTACCACTCTCGCGCACAAGGGGTCGGCCGATGGGCCCACCCCCAGGGAGCCGACATGCCCAAGCCTTCCAGCGCCGCGATGACCCGGGTCCTCGCGCGCTTCAAGCGGACCGACACCACCTCCTTCGAAGACGCCTGGGTCGGGATGGAGCCGACCTTCCAGAGCGAGAAGTCGATCAAGAAGTGGCAGAAGATGGCCGCCGAAGACGGTGGCGAAGACGCCTACTTCGAAGACGAGTACATGCTCGAGACGCAGAAGGACGTCGCCAAGGCGATGGTCAAGCGTTTCAAGGGCGCGCTCGACAAGAAGGAGGACTGGAGGTGCTTCGCCGCGGTGGACCGCGAGGAGGACGCCGACCCCTGGAAGGTGAAGCGCCAGAATCTCCACTTCCGCTGGGACGACAAGGCGCTGGGCGACTTCGAGATCAAGCTCGGGCTGGACCCCGAGACCTTCGAGTACAGCATCAAGCCCGTGCCGGTGGCGTGGTTCTACGACGAGCGGTGGGTGCGCTTCCTCGAGGAGATCGTGTGGGGCGCCCCGCTGAGCCAGGGCCTGGCCCCGACCATCGCCCATGGCGGCTGCCAGTTCTCGGTCTCGGCCAAGACCTTCCTCACCGGCTCCCTGCTCGCCGACGACATCGCCGACAAGCTCAACCATCCCGAGCTGTCGACCTGGATCATGGACTGGCCCAACCCCGACGACCGGGCATTCAGGGCGACCACGCGGCGCTTCGCCGCCTTCCGCAGCGTCCTGGACTCGTACTGGGCGGGCGGATTCCATCCCCAGGCCAAGGGAGCGCTCACCGCCGAGAGCTGCTTCCTCGATCGCGGCTTCGGGCCGGTGCCGGCTCCGCCGCCGGGAATGATGGACCCCAAGGAGGGGCCGCTAGGCGAGGCCCGTGACGTCTTCCAGACCAACTTCGGGTTCGGGCGCGCCGTTCGGCTGCAGGCGCAGATCGTCCACCCCGGATACTGGCAAGCCGCGCACCCGGCCGAGGAGGGCTACCGCGCGGACCAGATCATGCGCTACGGCGAGGGCAACCTGAACCGGCTGCAGATCGCCGGCGAGTGGCACGTCAAGAGCGGCAAGCCGCTCGAGGTGCAGCGTGCCCCGGCTCCCGAGCAGATCCTCGACTCCTCCATGCTCGCCACCGAAGCCAGCTGGGAGAACCGCGCTCAGATGGGCCGCACCAGCGCCCGTGACTTCGTCGAGGCGATGCTCCTCTACCTGCACCGGGCCCGCTGGCTGGCGGCGCATCCCCATCCGACGGTGAAGGCCACCCTGCTGCAGGATCAGCTGCTCGGAGGCGCCGAGGAGACCCTGAAGAAGCACGCGCCCAAGGCCCTGGAGCGGCTCAGGCAGGAGGCGCGCAAGCTCAACCTCGACTCCTCGCGGGGCCGTCTCAAGAGCGAGTGGATAGAGCCCGAGACCCTGCAGTGGACGGCGTGGAAGGCCCTTCCTGCTGGGGAGCGAGGGGCGGTGGCGCGCGAGGTCGTCACCCGCTTCGTGGAGTACGTCGAGGAGGCCGCCTCCTGCGACCCGCGCACGAAGAGGGGCGACCCTCTGGAGTGGCACCGCCACCGGATCCACCCCTCGCTGTGGAAGGCCATCCTGGACGCGCGGATCGAGCTCAAGCCCGAGGTCCGGCGCGAGATGGAGACTTTCCAGGAGCGCCGCAAGGAGCTGCTCGCGCGACGCCCGGTCTTCTCGCTGGCTGGGCTCCAACCGCCCTGGGAAGGATAGGGACGCCACCGCGGCCTGCCGGCGAGGCGCATGGCGCTCCGCCGCTCGCCCGGGCAGGAGAAGATGCCCGGAAGGTGTTCATCGCCGCCCAGCGTTCGATTGGCTACACTGGCCGCCACCACCGGGGGGACCGGGCGGAGCCCGCGAGGTCTCTCGATGAAGTTTCCAGGCAAGCGGAAGAGCAAGAACTACTTTCCGGTCTCCGAGCGCGGTCGCGATCCCTTCCAAGAGGCGGGGGGTGGAGCGCCGGTCTACATGGTGGGTATCGACCAGCTGCTGGTGGACATCGAGGCCAAGGTCGACGAGGAGCTGCTGAAATCGCTGGGGATCGCCAAGGGCCAGTCGATGCTGGTGGACGACGCGACGGTCGACCGGATCTACCAGGCGCTCAAGGGGCAGGGAAAGGTGGTCGGCGAGTTCGCCGGTGGGTCGGTGGGGAACACCCTGCACAACTACTCGGTGATCGCCGACGACCAGTCGTTCCTGCTGGGCACGATCACCCGCCAGATCACGGTGGGCGACTACGCGTTCCACTACGTGCGCAACACCAGCTCGCGGGTGAACCTGACGCACCTGCACCCCACCACCGGGCCGATGGGGCGGGCGATCTGCTTCATCACCTCCGACGGGGAGCGCAGCTTCGGGGTCAGCCGCGGCATCATGGACGACTTTCCGGAAGCCTCGGTCTCCGAGGAGCTCATCGCGGGGGCGAGCGGGCTGGTGCTGACGGCCTACCTGCTGCGTGACGAGCGGACGCCCATCTTCAAGGCCACCCTGCGGGCCATCGCGTACGCCAACCGCCACGCGGTCCCGGTGGTCATCTCGTTGGGGACTGCCGCCCTGGTGCGGGAGAAGCGCGCCTTCCTGATCGAGCTGATCCGCAGCCTCACCGTGGGGATGGTGGCGGGCAATCTCGACGAGCTCCACGAGCTGACCGGGCAGGAGGATCCGCTGCTGGCGGGCAGCGCGGCGCTGGAGTGGGCGGACCTGGTGCTGCTCACCCGGGACCGGCACGGGCTCTATCTGTCGGCCTGGGTCGAGGAGGCGCTGGCGCGGGAGACGAAGGACCCGATCCTTTCCAAGTCGATCGCCGAGTACAACAAGTACGAATACAGCCGGGCGATGACCCGGCGCCACTGCCAGAAGCCCGTGAAGGTCTTCTCGCACATCAACCCGTACCTCGGTGGTCCCAGCGTGATCCGCAACACCAATGGCGCAGGGGACTCGGCGCTGGCAGCGGTGCTGCACGACCTGTCGGCCAACATCCACCACCGGCGCGTCGCGCCCACCTCGCCCAAGCACAAGGCCCAGTTCCTGACCTACTCGTCGATCCACCAGGTGTGCAAGTATGCGAACCGGGTGAGCTACGAGGTCCTGCGGCGCAACTCGCCGAGGCTGGTGCAAGGCCTGCCCGAGCGCGAGGACAGCCTGGAGGAAGCGGCGTACTGGGAGGCCTGAACCTCTGCTCAAGTTGCCTGAAGACATCCCATCCCTGAGGCAGGTGTGGTAGCAGTCGCCTCCCTTCGAAGCCGGAGACACCATGGACGCCCTCACCGCCATCGCGAGCCGACACAGCACCCGCAGCTTCACCCACCAGCCTGTGTCCCGGGCCCAGCTCGAGTCCATCGTGGACGCCGGGCGGCACGCGCCGACGGCTCGCAACGACCAGCCGTGGCAGTTCGTGGTGGTGGCGGAGGGAGCGGCCCGCAAGCGCCTCGCCGAGCTGACCGAAGGGGGCGGGGCGTTCATCGCCGATGCCCCGGCGTGCATCGCCATCTTCTGCAAGGCGGGCAAGTACTTCCTCGAGGACGGCTGTGTGGCAGCGCAGAACATGCTCGTGGCTGCCACCGCGCTGGGGCTGCAGTCCTGCTGGGTGGCCGGGGACAAGAAGCCCTACGCCGAGGCGGTGGGCACCCTGCTGTTCGCACCCGAAGGCATGAAGCTCGTGGCCCTGCTCGCCATTGGCTACGGAACCTCGGGTGGGCAGCCGACGCCCAAGAAGCCGCTGGCCGAGGTGCTGCACTGGGAGCGGTTCTAGCGAAGCTCCGCCTCTAGCCGTCGAGTCGACCTCGACCGTCGGAGCGACGACTTCAGCGCGCGGGTTCCAAGTCGGCTAGCTTTGGACCCATGCGAATCGTCGCGTTGGCCGACACGCATCAGTTTCATGACGAGCTCCAGGTTCCGGACGGCGACGTC
>JACRCT010000730.1 GCA_016218885.1 Deltaproteobacteria bacterium
GGGCTTGAAATGATGATCGAAGACCGTGGCCTGCATCTTCGTCCCGCCCAGGTCGAACCCCACCCAACAACGCTGGTCCCTCTTCGGCCTGCCCATGCTGTCCGTCTCCCCGTCGAGGCGATGGATTGCTGCGCGCTTTCTTAAGCGGTCTGCACGGTAACCCGCCCGTCACCTCGATGGCGATCGTCGGTGCCGCCGGCCCCGTTCCCGCTCCTGCGCAGGAGATCTCGTCAGCGCCCCGGCCGGTAGTCTTCGGCGTGGCGGACCAGGAACTCGTCGTAGGTGCCCTGGAAGTCGACCAGGCCCCGTGGGGTGAAGGCGAACAGGCGGGTGGCGAAGCTGCTGATGAGGTCGCGGTCGTGGGAGACCACGAAGGCGGTTCCCTCGTAGCGCACCAGCGAGTCGCCCAAGGCGATGATCGACTCCAGGTCGAGGTGGTTGGTGGGCTCGTCGAGGACCAGCACGTTGTCCTTGGTCAGCATCAGCTTGGCGAACAGCAGCCGCACCGTCTCGCCGCCCGAGAGCGCCTCGGTGGGCTTGAGCCCCTCTTCGCCCTTGAAGAGCATCTTGCCCAGCAGGCCGCGGATCTCCTCCAGCCCCGCCCGGGAGTCGAAGTCGTGCAGGTATTCGGTCACCGTCTGGCCGCCGGGGATGGAGTCGCGGTGATCCTGCGCGAGGTAGCCCACCGAGGCCTCGTGCCCCCAGGTGATCTCGCCCTCGTCCGGGGCCAGCTCGCCCACCAGGAGCTTGCACAGCGTGGTCTTCCCCACGCCGTTGTGGCCGATGATGGCCACCTTCTCGCCGCGGGTGACCAGGGCGTCGAAGCGGGAGCAGACCTCGACGTCCGGCCAGCGCTTGGTGACGCCGTTGAAGACCAGGGTCTGCCGCCCCGCCGGCCGCTTCTGCTGGAAGTCGATGAAGGGCCGCTCGATGTTCGACTTCTTGAGGTCGGCCAGCTGCAGCTTCTCGATCTGCTTCTTGCGGCTCTGCACCTGGGAGGCGCGCGTGCCGGCGTGGAAGCGGGCCACGAAGTCCTGGAGCTGGGCGATCTTCTTCTGCTTGTCGGAGTTCTCGGAGGCGACCCGCGAGCGCACCTGGCTCTTGGCCTCCACCATGTCGTCGTAGCCGCCGGTGTAGGTGATGATGGTCTCGTAGTCGATGTCCGCCACATGGGTGCAGATGGCGTTCAGGAAGTGGCGGTCGTGGGAGATGGCCACGAGCACCCCTCGATAGTTGCAGAGGAAGCCCTCCAGCCAGCGGATGGAGTCGAGGTCGAGGTTGTTGGTGGGCTCGTCGAGCAGCAGCGCCTCGGGCTTGCCGAACAGCGCCTGCGCGAGCAGGACGCGCAGCTTCAGGCCGCCAGCGATCTCCTTCATCTTCTTCTCGTGCTCCTCGACGGGGATGCCGAGGTTCGCCAGCAGATCGCCGGCGTCGGACTCGGCGGTGTAGCCGTCCTCCTCGGCGACCACCATCTCCAGCTCGCCCAGGCGCATCCCGTGCTGGTCGGTGAGATCGTCCTTGGCGAGCAGATGCTCCTTCTCCTGCATCGCCGCCCAGAGCGCCTTGTTGCCCATGAGCACCACGTCGAGGACGCGCGCGCTCTCATAGGCGAACTGGTCCTGCTTGAGCACCGAGGTCTTCTTCGGCCGCGAGACCTGGCCCGCGTCGGGCACCAGATCGCCGGAGAGGATCTTCATGAAGGTGGACTTGCCCGAGCCGTTGGGCCCGGTGAGGCCGTAGCGCCGGCCCTCGGAGAAGGAGACGTCGACGTCGATGAAGAGCTTCTTGCCGCCGTAAGCCTTGGAGACGTTGGCTACCTGGATGTTGGGCACGTGATCTCCGACCTCGTCCGATGCGGCGATGGAGTGAACGGGCGCGGGGGATACCACGTCTTGAGGCTCTGCGGGGGGCAATCCCCGACTCGGCGCGCGACGGGCATGCTGGCAGGCAGGCAGGCAGCCGAGCTGGACGAGCTGCCTCCTGGCCGTCATGCCGGCTGGGACCCGTCCGGTTCCCCCCAGAAGCCGCTGGCGATGGGCCTATGGATGCCGCGCCTCTCGAGGCGTCACAGCGTGGGAGAGGCGCTCACCGCAGCTCGGCGGGAGGCTCTGCCTCGAGCTCGAGCCGCCGGTGCGTCCTGGGGTGCGCGAAGGCCAGCCGCCAGGCATGCAGGTGGTAGCCGAGGTCGCCCGGGAGCGCGTCCGTTCCAGGCCACGGGATTCCGCCCGGTCCATAGAGCGGGTCGCCCACCAGCGGGTGCCCGGCGAAGGCGAGGTGGATGCGGATCTGGTGCGGCCGCCCAGTGGCGATCCGCACCTCGGCAAGAGAGGCTTCGCCACGCACGGCCAGCAGCCGCACCTCGCTGTGCGAAGGCTTGCCCGTGGAACAAGCGGCCTGGAGCGTGCCGAGCGCGGGATGCTCCACGGGCCCGATTGGGGCATCCACGGTGAAGGGCTCCGCCGGCAGGATTCCCTGGGCCAGCGCCCGGTAGCGCTTCTCGACCTCACGACCGCGCCAGATGGCCTGCAGGCTGGAGCGGGCCTCGGGGGTGCGGGCGAAGACCACCAACCCCGAGGTGCCGCGACCGAGCCGGTGCATGGGGGTCCAGAGGGGATCGCGCTGGCGCACCAAGGTCAAGAGCGTGTGTGCGAGGAAGCCGCCCGCGGGCGCGGTGGGCAGGCCCGAGGGCTTGGAGACGACGAGCAGGTCATCGTCCTCGTGAATGACCTCGAAGTGCAGCGGGACTTCCGGCTCGCGCCAGGGAGGCCGGTTCCAACACAGCCGCTGCCCGGGCCGCAATGGATGCTCGGGGGCGACGACCACCACGCCGTCGAGCTCGACCTCGCCGCGCTCGATGCGCTCGCGCCACGACGGCCCGTCCCCGTGCGGGTAGCTCGCCTCCAGGTAGCCGAGCAGCGTCAGCCCCCGCGCCCGCTCGTCGAGCTGCTCGCGGTACGCGTAGCCTTCATTGGAAGCGGTATCCATGGCGAAGCCGACCTTAGCAGGCCGGCCACGGCACCGGGCTCATGAGGAATACCCGCATTGGTTGGAGGGGACCGGAGGAAATGAGGGCCGATCGCTGGCATGGCTCGAGACGGCCATCGGTTCTGTGCGGTAGCCTTGCCGGCGCATCAACCCAACCCA
>JACRCT010000731.1 GCA_016218885.1 Deltaproteobacteria bacterium
ACGTTCCCGGAGGGATCGGCCACGACCCCGTAGGTCGAGGCGCAGGGATTGGTCTGGACCGCAAGGGTAGTGATGTGCACCCGCGACACTTGGCCGGAGGAGCTGGAGACGAAGACATAGTCGCCACCCGTGGCCAGGGAGTAGGGATAGCCTCCGACCGTCACGGTGGCCTCGAGCGCGACGGGCTCGACCGGGTTGTAGCGGTAGAGCTTGCCGTCGTTGTGGGTCGAGACCCACACCTTGCCGTACTTGTCGATGGCCACGCCGCGGGGATACACGTTGCTCGGGCCGATCCTGATGGTGGTGAGGATGCACTCGTCGTTCTGGCCGAAGTACTCGCCCGAACCCGCCACCACCGAGATCTGCCCGTCGTTGTTTGCGTCGTGGGAGGTATCGATCACCCCGTTGTTGTTGCGGTCGATGCAGTGCGCGAGGTCTCCGGAGAGCTTGGTCAAGGTGCCCTGCTTGCCGAAGGCGCGGTTGACGATCCACACGTCGCCGTTGGCGTCCACCGCCACGCGTCCGGGGCAGTTACCGGTGCTGGCGAAGTTGCAGAACTCGTTCGGCGGCGGCGCGCCCGTCGCCACCCCGTTGATGAGCTGCAACGATGAGTCGAAGCGCCCGGTCTGCTTCCCGGTATGGGTGTCGAGGCGGACCACGTAGCCGTAGAGGTAGTTCGTCGACCAGACGATGTGCGTCCGGGAAACCGGAGTGCCTCCGAGCACCAGCTGGTTCGACGGATTGGTGTCCACGGCGTTGTTGAAGGTGCCGGTGTCGAAATCGGCGTTGAGGGTCCAAGTCTTCGACTGGCCGGAGGCCGTGCCGGGCAGAGCGCCGGGTATCAGCAGGGCGGCGAGGAGGGCGAGGGTTCGCGAGCTCATGGATAGATCCTGAATGGTCGAGGAGCGGATGAGGGTCACTTGCATCGCGCTGCCCAGCCGACGGCGTTGGCGATGAGCTTCTGCATGTTGGTGTTGGACCAGCCGTTGGGCGCGTAGTTGCCGGCGTGGGCGACATGCACGATGCGCCCTTGCGGCAGGTCGCGGATGGCCACGGCGTCGATCGCCTGCGGGCTGCCGGCGACCCGGGTGATGCCCGCGCCGATCTTGGTGATGCCCACGTTGGAGGTCGAGGCGAAGGTGAAGCTCGTCGGCAGGCCCTCCCACAAGGGATGAGCGGCGAAGGCGGAATCGACCGTGTAAGTCACCTGTCCCGAGTAGGCGACCGTGCGCTGCAGCAGGACGAGTGGAGCCAGCGTCTGCCAACGGCCGCTGGCGACGTGGTAGGCGGCCCACTCTGTGAACACCAGGCCGTTTCCCGCCGCCAGGTAGCTGCTCAGGGCGGCCTGTCCGGCGACAGGCATGTCGGTGGTGACCGAAGGCTGCCCCGAGGGGCCTCCGGCGAGGACGACTACGGCGCCGAACGGGGCGAGGGCGGGGTTGGTGCCGTTGTACTGGTAGGAGGGGACGGCGCTGGTGGTGACGGTGAACCCGGCGGCGGTGAGCGCGGTGGCGAGGGTGGCGGTGCCGGTGTCGCTGTCGTCCTTGAGGATCAGCACCGTCCGCGCGCAAACGCAGGCCCCCGCGACGCAGCTGCCCGAGCCGCAGGTGACCCCGCAGCCGCCGCAGTTGTGGGGGTCGGTGGTGGTGTCGAACTCGCAGCCGTCGAGGGGGTTGCTGCAGTCGGCGTAGCCGCTCTCGCAAGTGCCCAGGCCGCACGTCCCGTCGATGCACGCCGGCGCGGCGTGGGAAAGCCCGGTGCAGGGCGAATCGCAGGCGTCGCAGTGCAGGGCGTCGGTCTTGAGGTTCACCTCGCAGCCGTTGGCGGCGTCGCCATCACAGTCGGCAAAGTCGGCGTCGCAGGCGCCGATGCCGCAGACGTTGGCGAGGCAGGCCCGCGTCCCGTGGGCCACGCCGGGGCAGACGGTGCCGCACTGGCCGCAGTGGTCGGGGTCGGTGGTGAGCAGGACCTCGCAGCCATCGGAGGACCCGCCTGAGCAGTCGGCGCGATCGGCCTCGCAGGCGCCCATCCCGCAGTTGAAGCCCTGGCATGCAGGCAGGGCCCCGGGCGGAGCGGGGCAGGCGTTGTCGCAAGCGCCGCAGTTCTCGGCGTCGCTGGCGAGGGCCACCTCGCAGCCGTTCTCGAGATCCTCGTCGCAGTCGGCGAAGCCAGGGGCGCACTGTCCTGCCTGACAGGCACCGGCGCTGCACACCGCAATCTCATGGGCTGCCGGGACGCAGGGGCGGTCGCAGAGTCCGCAGTTCGCAACATCGACCTCGGTATCGGTCTCGCAGCCGTTCCACAGGTCGCCGTCGCAATCGCCATGGCCCAGGTCACAGGTGCCCACGGCGCAGATGCCGTCGACGCAGGCGCGTGTTCCATGCGCGATCGCCGGGCAAACCACGCCGCAAGAGCCGCAGTGGTCGGGATCGGTGAGGTGGTCGACCTCGCAGCCGTTGGCGAGGTCGTGGTTGCAGTCGGAGCGGCCCTGGGCGCAGCCGGCGAAGGTGCACTCCCCCAGCCTGCAGGTGACCTCGGCGCCGGGGAGAGGCTGACAGAGATGGTGGCACTCCCCGCAATTCCCGAGGTCGGACGAGAGCGCGATCTCGCACCCGTTGCTCGCCTCGTGGTCGCAGTCGTCGAATCCGGTGTCGCAGCTGGCGACCGCACATGCGCTGGCGACGCACCGCGCGGCTCCCTGCGCGATCGAGCAGCTCGTGTCGCAGGTGCCGCAGTGATCGGTCGTCGAGCGCAGGTCCTCCTCGCAGCCGTCCTCCAGCACCTGGTTGCAGTCCTCGAAGCCGGTGTCGCACGAAGCGAGCTTGCAGGTGCCCTGCTCGCAGCGGACCGACCCGTTGGGCGTCGCCGGACAGGGCGCGCAGGTCCCGCAGTGATCCGGGTCTGCATCCGTGTCCAGGCAGGCGCCGCTGCAGCAGACCTTGGAGTCCGGGCACCCATGCTGCGCAGTGCAGCCCGGCACGCAAATCTGGTCCTGACACACCATGCCCAGCGGGCAGAGGGCATCATCGTGCCGGCAGCCGAGGCAAGTGTGCGAAGCCAGGTCGCAGGTGAGCTCGGGGCCCGCGCCGCCGCTCTCAGGACAATCCCCCTCGTTCTTGCAGCCCGGCTCGCAGGTCAGCGTCGGTGGCGAGCAATACTGCCCCACGGGGCAGGTGTCGGCTGCAGGGGTACACCTCCCGCACTCGCCGCTCGCCATGTCACAGACCGGCGTCGCCGCCGGACAGTCGTGATCGCTGGCGCAGGAGCCTGGGCCGCTATCCTTGGCTTCATTCCCGCCGGCGTCGACCGGGCCGGCGCTGCTGTCGGGCAATCCAGAGGCGTCCCCCAAACCGGAGGGGGTCTCGCCAGACGAGCAGCTCCAGGCGAGCAGGGAGAGCAGCGCGACACCAAGGGTCGTGGAGTTCGTTTTGTGGGTCATTCGAAGTGTCGGGCAGGAGCATCGTGGTACAGCTGGTCGCACTGGCCGGAGTGGAGCGGTGCGCATGGAACGCTGGAGGAGGCGACCGAGTTGAGTCATATCCCCTCGGCGCCGTTAGCCGCAATGGCAGGTCTCGTTGGTCGCCTGGGATGGGCGCTTCTTGCCTTGCTCGTGGGTTGCCAGCGGGCCCCCGTCTGGCCGACCGAGCGGGTCGCTCCCGTCATTTCGCCCTCCGCTCCGCTCCTCAATGGAATCAAGGCCACCAAGGATGCTGGCATCGTCGCTCACCGGGGGGACCTGGTCCTCGTCGGGCAGGAGTGGCCGCAGCTGAAGTGGTCGGGGACGGCACCGGAGCCCACCGGTCCTCGCGATTCCCCGATGGCTGAGGTTCGCCTCGCTCCTGGCGGCTCGGTCTACTACGGTTTTCGCAGTGACTTCGGCCCCTCGATCGAGGTTCCGCAGGCGAGCTGGCTCTGCTCCCTGCTCGCCGGGACGGATGCCGAGCTGAAGGCCCGGCTTGGTTCCTGTGGTGGTCTGCTGCGACGCGCGCGTACCCCGGACGGCGCGTTGGTGGCTTTCGTGGAGCATCCGACCGAGTCGTGGCCCATCGGGCTCGTTCGCGAAGGGGTGTTGGTGGCGAGCGCGAAGGCCGCGCCCCTCCTTGGCGGGCGTCTCGTTGCGACGCGCGCAGGTCCGCTCCTGCTGGCCCTGAGGCGCTGGCAGCGAGGCGACGGCGCCTGGACCGGAGGCGAGCTGGTGCCCTTCGCGCTCCGAGCCACGCAGATCGTGCGGCTGTCCCCCATCCCCCTCGACGAAGTGGATGCCCGCGATGGGGGCAGGGTGACGGCCCGAATCGTGACTGTCGACTACACCACGGCCGATGTGCGCGTTGCCGGGAAGCGTCAAGAGATCGATCGCGCTGATGGACATGTCCTCAACGAGTCGGTCGTCGAGGAGCTGTACGACTTGGCGGCGTTGGCCGAAGAGCGCTGAGCCAGAAGCTCCGCCGGAGGGTGGCGTCCGACCAAAGACCGCTTCAAGTGCTCCCCGCCACGTGGCACTGTTCTCTTGGCTGGACCATCGGCGACAATGGATGATTCCGGCGCGCAGTCCCGGCAACCGGTCTCTGGCCGCGCAGGCCACTATTGAGGTGCTGTCATGCCCATCAAGCCCCGAGGGTCCAGCGTGACCCCGAAGATCCCGACAGCGGCGAGCAAGCCCGCCCGTGCTCACGTCAAGTCGACCCCCAAGCCGGTCGTCGACGCCAGCCCCAAGCCTCCCACACCCGCCGCTGCCGACGCGTTCGACCTGGCCCCGGCCGCCCCAACCCTGCCGCTGGCGCCCGTCGTCCTGAACGAGGCGACGAGGCCTGCTGGCGAATCGCTCGTGATCAACGGCGATCTCCTCCACCAGGCCGAGATCCTCGGTGCCTTCAAGGCGCTCGTGGGGTCGACCGTCCTCGACACCACCGGCACCCGGCTCGTGGTCGTGAACGGTGCGCTCACCGAGGCGCAGCTCAAGGCGGCGGCGCAGACCGTCCTTGGGCCTCAGGTCCAGCTCTCCTCAGGCACCAGCCTCGACCTGTCGGCGC
This sequence comes from Deltaproteobacteria bacterium, assembly GCA_016218885.1. Lineage (GTDB taxonomy): Bacteria > Myxococcota > Myxococcia > Myxococcales > UBA5297 > JACRCT01. Next base: position 5,031 of record JACRCT010000731.1, read on the forward strand.
AGGCCGGGGTCAGCGCCGAGGCCTCCAGCAGCTTCAAGGCCGCCTTCGAGGCGCTGAAGGTCAACCTGGATGGCAATCTGGCGCTCAAGGATGGCCAGCTCAGCGGCGCCGCCCGCGCGGCGATCGAGAAGACCCTCGGGCCTGCCACCTTGCTCTCGGACAACAAGGTCGTCTTCAAGGACGGAACCTTCCAGAGCGCAGAGCTCAACGACCAGCTTGTGGCCAAGTTCGGCCGCAACGCCTCTCTCGATGCGACCTTCCAGGCGTCCATCGACGCCGAGGGTCGGCGCAACGCCGAGGCGACCGCGGCGTTCAAGGCGCTCTTGGGGTCGACCCACCTCGACACCTCGGGCACCCGGCTGGTCGTCGTGGACGGGGCGCTCAGCGAAGCGCAGCTCAAGGCGGCGGTACAAACCGTCTTCGGCCCTGACGCACAGCTCTCGTCGAGCAGCAGCTTCGACTGGTCCGACCAGTCCGGGGTCGACGCCAACCTCGCCAGCAGCTTCAAGGCCGCCTACGAGGCGCTGAAGATCGACGCGGACGGCACTCTGACGCTCAAGGACGGCCAGCTCAGCGGCGCGGCGCGCGCGGCGATCGAGAAGACTCTCGGGCCTGCCACCCTTCTCATGGACAACAAGGTCGTCTTCAAGAACGGCACCTTCCAGAGCGCCAAGCTGCGTGACCAGCTCGTCACCAAGTTCGGCAGCGACGCCTCGCTCGATGCCACCTTCAAGGCGTCGATCAATGCCCGGGGCAGGCAGCACGCCGAGGTGGCCGCCGCGTTCAAGGCGCTCTTGGGGTCGACCCGCCTCGACACCACCGGCACCCGGCTGGTCGTCGAGGACGGGGCGCTCAGCGAGGCGCAGCTCGAGGCGGCGGTGAAGACCGTCTTCGGCCCTCGCGCCCGGCTCACCTCGAAGACCAGCTTCGACTGGTCGAGCCAGGACGGGGTCAGCGCCGACGTCACCAGCCGCTTCAAGGCCGCCTACGAGACGCTGAAGATAGACGCCGACGGCAACCTGTCCCT
>JACRCT010000727.1 GCA_016218885.1 Deltaproteobacteria bacterium
CTGGACCTCGCCCTCGACCTCCGAGCAGGTCGCGACGATGCCCAGGAGCCGGCCCGCATCGAACGAGACGCTCGACGCGGACTGCGAGCGACAGCACGCGGTCACCAGGGTGCAGGCGAGCAGGGGGGCAACCCTCAAGGTTGGCGGCACGAGCACCCCCATAGTGTCGGGCCTACGCCTTCCTGCCGCCACCTCGCCATTGCGCCTCTCATGAATACTGCCTGCTGCCTACCAGACCTCCTGCGCACCGAGTTCAGGTGCGCTCCCGTCGAAGAGCCCCGGCGCGGGGCCGTTCACGTCGAGGCCCAGATCGACAGCCGAGTTGCGTGCCGGGCTCTCCGCCTCTACCCGGAAGTCCCGCGCTCCGGCGTCCACGAAGAGCGGGTCGGCCATCAGCGTCCCCGGGTCCGTCGCCAGGCACCCGTCGTCGGCGTTGGCGTAGAGCAGGTGGAGATCCCGCTCGGCGAAGCTCGCCGCGCCGCAATCCACGGCGCGGACGGAGTGGTGGCTGAAGATGCTGTTCTGCAGCACGTGCCCGGTCCCGGCCACGAAGCCGATGCCTGTCCCGTTGGCGTCGAAAGTGGCGTGGCGGACCTGCACCGCCTCGGGACACGCGAGGTCGATGGAGATGGCCTGCCCGAGCCCGGCGAAGCTGCTGCTCTGGACGACCAGCGCCGGCGAGGTGCCGCAGCTCCTCAGCGAGACGCCGACGCCAGAGTCGAAGACCTGGGAGAAGAGGATGTCTGCGCGGGCTGACGCGCCGGCGACGTTCACGCACTCGCCCTGGCACCGTTCCATGCGCGCTCGGCGGAGGGTGGCGCGCCCGGCGACCTGGAGGCCTCGCCCATCGTGGAGGTGGGTGTCGACCATCTCCAAGCTCGCTGGGCCGTCGACCACCAGCGGCAGCGCCTGCTCGGACATCTCCAGGCCCGAGAGCGTGGTCGTTCCCCCGGCGATGTGGAACGTCGCGCGTCGGAGCTGCACGGCAGGCGGGGCGAAGATTCCCACCGAGCTCTCAATCCTGTAGACCGCATCGATGTCGAGGGTCAGGGGGCCGGCGAAGGTGATCGCCTCGGTGCCGGCGTGCTCGTTGGCCGCACGGATAGTCTCGCGCAGGGAGAGCTGGCCATCCGCGCCGCTCAAGCCCGTACAGGCGCCGCCATCGTCCACGTCCGAGTCCGTCGTCACCACGCACAGATCCGACGAGGGGACCACGCGCACCAGGCGCTCGGCGTATCCCACCACCCGCTGCGGGTTGCGTACGGCCACGCGGGCGGCGAACGTGCCCGTCGAGGCGAAGAACCGGGAGGAGGTCTTGCTGATGCTCCAAGGAGTCCAAGGAGGGCTGCCGGAAGCGCTGCCGGTGTGGTCCCAGCTCACGACCAGCTCGGACGGGGAGGCCACCGCGTCGGTCGACGCCGAGGCGTCGAAGTCGATCGTTCGCGAGATGTGGATCACCCCAGGCACGGCCACCAGGCGCGCGATCGGGGGCAGGACGTTGCCGATCACCTCGAACTGAACGGAGAGGCCGGAGGCCGGGCCGGAGACCGCTTCGAGCTGCCAGAGCCCGATCTCCCCAAGCTCCACACTTCCGGACCAGGCGCCCGCCACGAAGGCGGCGGTCGTGCCCGGATCCAGGCAGCCGGCTGCGCACTGCACCTGCCCACCCGAGGGGATCGAGGAGAGCATGGCTTCACCGCCGAATGCTGGAGTGGGGTTGGCCCAGGCGTCCCGAGCCTCGATGGTCACGGGGAAGGCGACCTCTGCGCGCTGCGGAGAGGCGATAGGTCCTATGACCAGCACCGTCGTCGGCCCGGGCTCGATGGTCGCGGGTTGCTCAGCAGAGACGACATCCGGCGCCGAGGCGCGCAGGGACACTTGCCCCGCGCGGGTGCCCGCGAAGTGGAAGCCGGTCTGGGAGTCGCCTGCGGCGATGACCGCGGAAAGCGCAGGAGAGGAGCAGGCCGCGTCCTCGTAGAAACCAAACGCCAGGCCCGGCGCGGCCACGAGGGCGACCGACAGCGCGGAGCCGGGAGGGGCCGGGTTCCCGAAGCGGTCGCGGATCTCGAGGATCGCCGGGAAGGAGCACTCTGAAGCGGGAAGCACCTGAGGGGCGCTGAGGAACACCAGTCGCTCGGCCGTGTCCGGCACGATGACCTCGGTCTGCCGCGCCTCTCGGAACGGGAACAGGAAGGCGGTGATCTCTATTTCGGCAGCTCGGGTGCCGGCGAAGAAGAACGAGGTCTCGCTCTCGTCCGCGGCCAGGCTGGCCAACGTGATCTCGGCGCCGCAGGTCGCGTTGGCGAAGAAGGCGAAGCCCGCGCCGGGCTGTGCCGTCAGGGCGACCTTTCCAGGCGAGGCGACCGGGGAGCGATTGCCGAAGCGATCGAGAACCTGCACCACCACCCTGGACGAGCATCTCCCTGCCGCCGTCGTTTGATCGGGCGTAGTGATGGCGAGCTCGGTTGGCTTGTCCGGCTCGATCCGCTCTACCTGCCCGGCCTGGAGCCCTGCTGGAGAGCGAGCCATCACTGCGTGGTCGCCGGCGAGGGTCGCCCTGAACCAGAAGGTGGCCCGGGCGCTTCCGGTGGGCACCGTCGCGTCGCCGGTGGCCGTGGAGCAGCCGGGGTCGCCGAAGAAGCTCCATCCGTCCGCCGGATTCGACTCCAGCCCCAGGCCCAGCGGCGAGGGAACGGCGACCGGGTTGTCGTAGCGGTCGCGCAGCTCCACGACGGCCTGCGCCGAGCACTCGCCGGCGGTCACCGTCTGAGGCCCGCTCACGAACACGAGCCGCTCGGGCCTCCCGGCGACAATCTGGTCCGTTCGGTGAGCCGGTGGCAGCGAGGGGAGCGCGACGGTGAACTCGATGGAGCCTGCCTGGGTGCCCATGAAAGAGAGGGTGGTCCGGCTCTCGCCGGCCTCCATGGGGAGCGAGGAGACCGGTGCCAGGCATCCAGCCCCTGCGAAGAGCGTCAGGTCTTTCGCCGGGCTCGCGCTCAAGAGAAGGTTGCCCGCCTCCGCGAGGGGAGCCAGATTGCCGTACGGGTCGCGCACCTCGACGCCGATCGTGTCCGAGCACGACCCTGCAGTGACCGTCTGCGAGGGAGTGGAGAACACGAGCATCGAGGACGCCGCCGCGACGACGCTCGCGGTCTGGACCGCGGCCTCGGTCCCCGGCGACACCGCGTGGATCGTGTATTGGCCCGCGCGCGTCCCCGCGAAACGGAAGCTGCTCCGCTGGGAGTACGCGGCGAGATCCGCCGTGGCGGTCTCCTGCAGGCAGCCGGAACCCGCGAAGAGACTGGTCGCTGGCACCTCCGGATCGAGCGACAAGGAGATTGGTAGTCCCGCTGGCGTCACGATCGGATTGCCGAAGAGGTCCTCGACCTGCACCGTGAGCGGCTCGGAGCAGCCTCCCGCGGTCACCGCGCGTGGAGGAGTGGTGAAGGTGGTCCTCGAGGGAGGCCCCGCGATGATCCGCAGCGGCCGGGTCGCGGTGCCGTAGGCAGGCGCGGACGCGCTCAGGTCGAGCTGGTGGGCGAGGGTCCCTCGAAGGTGCACGGTGAGCTGCCCGGATTCGCCCAGCGCGGCCGTCTCGAGTGGCACCGCACAGAGCGGATCGGCGAAGAGCTCGACCAGCCGGGGTTGGGCCTCGAGCTCGACCGCGATCGGCGCCTCGAGCGGGATGGGGGCCCCGTCCACGCCGACGAGCGCGAGGGTCACGGGCGCCGAGCACTCCCCGGCGGTGGTCTCCCCAGGCAGGCGCGTCCAGCGCAAGGACGCGTCTTCGGGTCCGACCACGAATTCGTTGGAGGAGGCGGCTGTCTGCCCGGCAGCCGCATGGATACGGTCGGTTCCAGTCCGCTCGTGCACCTCTACGCGCCCTTGCCACACGCCGGCGACCAGCGACACCTCACGGGGGACGAGCGTCCCGGTCGCGTCGTCGAGCCCCACCGTTCGCGAGAACGACGCCAGGGTCTCGCCGGCGCCGTCCAGGGCGCGCAGGGTGACCTCGAAGGGCGACCGCGCGCGCTGCGGGCCGATCGGATCGAACCGGAGCGTGCTCGGAAGGCTGCTCTCGGCTTCGGCAGCCAGGACTTGGAAGGCGTCGGCGAGGGTGACGGCTCGGTCCCAGGGGTCGACGACCGTGAGGTCGAACGCGGCAGGCGCCAGGTATCCCGGCACGATGGCCTCGAGGCCTTCGGGGGTCAGGTGGACCTCGGAAAGCCGGACCTCCCCGAGGCGTACGCGGTAGGTCGCCTCCAGCGTGCTGCTCTCCGGCTGATCGAAGTGGCTCTGGACCCTGGCGCCGAACTGGCCGCGGATGAGGATGGCCTGGGTCGTACCCTCGGTCGCCGAGCTGGGGAAGACCTCCTTCAGGACGAGAGGCGGCGCCCGGTCCGAGCAGCCCACGGCCAGCGCGAGGAGCAGGGGAGGAAGGCGAGTCTGGTAGCGAGCGGACATCGGTCGCACCTCAGGTCAGGGGAGAACCAGCGCGCTCTGCGTCGTCGGCAGGAGAGCGCCGGCCTCCACCGCCAGGACGTATCGGCCTTCGGCCCCGCCCCTCAGGTACAGCGTGGTCGAGGGCTGATCCGGGCGGAGCACCTGCTGCGCCGCCGGCAGGGAGCACGCCGGGTCTTGGAAGAGCTCGAGCTCGGCCGGCGCGGTGAGGTGCAGGTCAGTGGCGGAGGAGATGGGCGCGGCCAGCCCGTCCGGGCCGAGACTTTGGATGGCCACCACCTCCGAGCACTCGCCCACGCGCATCTCGCGAGATGGGGTGAGAAACCCGAGTCGAGTGGCCGAGGCAGGGCTGACCTCCACGGGGTGTCTCACGGCCGGAACGGCGTCAGAGGCAAGCCAAAGGACTCCTGCGCCCGACCGAGTCGCCAGAACCCGGAAGGTGGCCACCAAGTCGGTGGGGGAGAGGGCGACCGCGACGACGGGGCTTGCGCACTCGTCGTCGGAGAAGAAGTCGAGCCCTGGGCGATCGGCGCCCAGCCGGATGCTGGAGCCGATGGGGGCCTCGGCCGGTCGCCCTGCCAGATCCTCGAGGCGCACCTCGAAGGGCTCCGAGCATCGGCCGGCGAGCAGGGTGGCCGGAGCGTGCCGCACCTGGAGCGCGGCGGGCAGGCCGCGGCTCACGGAGAAGGGGATCGAGGTGGCGGAGCGCCCCTGGTCGTCCTCGACCCGCAGCACGTTCTCTGGGGCGGGCTCCTCGAGCGAGACGAGCGCGGTGAGCCTCCCGGCCACGAAGCGCGGCGGCTCATGGAGGATGAGGGTGCCCGTCGCGACCGACAGGTGAGCGTCGGACTCGAAGGCGATCACCGTGCGCCCGAGCGCGTCGGCGGTGCTGGCGGTGACGGCGAAGGGCAGCCCGGCCACCTGCGCAGAGATGGGGGCGACGAGCAGCCGCGAGACGCTGTGGGCGGGGGAGAGCGCGCGGTAGGCGCCCTCCAGCGTCCTCTCCAGGCCACCCGGGTCGAGCACCGCGACGGCGTAGCTGCCCTCGGGGATGCCAGCGGGCACGAAGGCGCGCAGTGTCCCCGGCGCGACGAGCGCGACATCCTCCAGCGCGAGCCGCGCTCCTTCACCTGCGGGCACCAGCCAGGCCTGGAAGCGTGCATCGAGCGAGCTCCTGCTCTCGGTGGAGAAGTCGCTGTGCGCTCTAGGCTCGAGCTCGCCCTGCACCTCGATCTCGATGCGGATGTCGTTGGGGCCCGAGCTCGGGTCGACGGTCACGGGAGCCGGAGCGCGGTTGGAGGCCGACTCGCAGCCGGCCCCTCCCGTGGTGATCGCGACCACCAGAAGGGTCCCGCAGAGGAGCTGGGACGGATGGCGGCTCATCAGAACACCCGGACGCGGTAGCCGGCCTCGAGGCCCAGGCCACCCGCCTGCAGATGGAACGTAGGGGCGCGCACGGGCGCCCACGCGTAGGAAAGATCCACGAAGGCCTGGCCGGGCCCGAACTGGCGCGCCACCGTGCCGAAGGCCATGGCCCCGAACCCTACGTGGCTGCTCGAGCCCGCGAGGGTGTTGGCAACATGGGACCAGGCGAGCACTCCCCCCGCGCCCGCGGCAATTGACCACTCCGGTGTCGCGAAGAGCTCGACCGAGCCGCGAACGATGATGGGGACCAGGAGCGCCCGTGACTCGCTCGTTAGATGAGCCCCGTCGACTTGCAGCCGTGCCTGCCCGACCGACGCCTGGGCCTCCAGGAGCAGCGGCAGCGGGTGGAGGCGCCAGGTTGCTCCGAGCCCCGCCCGCGGTCCGTGCTGCGACGAGAGGCTATGGAAGTACCCTGCTCGGATTCCTAGAAGGAGGCGACCGGGATCGGGCCGGAGCTTGATCGAGGTGGCCTGCTCGAGTGCGCCGCGCTGATCGGCGATCCTCAGCGTCACCTCGCCGGGCGGGGGCTGTGCTGGAGGGCGGTATGCCACCTCGTAGAGCCCGCCTCCCTTGTCCTGCACTGGGCCCAGCTCCCCGTGGCTTATCACCGTGCGGAAGGAGGCGCCGGTCACCGGCCTGCCGACGTTGTCGCGCACCTCGAAGGCCAGGCGCGGACCGGCGCGGCCGTCCGCGGGTATGAGCCCTGGCCGCATCTCGACCCTCAGTGACGCCGGTGCCGTCGACTCCACGAGCTTCAGCTCGCTGCGCGCGGTCAGGGTTCCCGCGGCGGTCTGGAGGCTCGCCTCCAAGGCCAACGAGCGCGAAGGAGGCAGCTGCAGGGGCGCGGTGACCGAAGCGCGGTACAGGCCTTCCCCTTCATCCAAGAGAGGGATCGCGCTGCCCTCCACCCGCAGGCGCACGGGGTGCCCGCTCAGCCCCAGGCCCCGCTCGTCGAACAGCCGCACCTCGATCGGCGTGCTGGCGAGGCCATCGGCGGGCATGGGCGTCGCCGGGAAGTGGACCGTCAGCCGCGAAGGGCTCGGCAGGAGCAGGGCCACGTTGAGGGACGCTCGTGAGGTTGGGTCTCCTCGCACCGACACCGTCAGCTCGGCGGAGTCGACCTTGGGTTCGGCCGGCGGGGTGTACGCGTACCTGAAGTGCCCTCCGCGGCTCTCTTGCAGGCTCGCGGTCCCTACCGAGGCCGCAACGTGAAGATCGGCTGGCGAGAGCTTGGCCGGGGCATCGTAGAAGACCTCCAGCCGGGCCTGGCTCCGGCCGTCGGCGCGGACCGCGTGCGGTACCACCACCGCCGTGAGGCGGTTGTAGTCGGGCACCTGGACGGGGATCTTCCGGCGCGAGATGTGTCCAAGGTGGTTGCGGGCGATGACCTCGGCCTCCTCCACGCCAGGGAGGAAGAGGAGGGGTACCTCCTCGACACCAGAGGGCCCCACCACCACCGGGCCGAAGGAGTAGTCGTCCACGCGCACCGTGAGCTCGGTACCTGGACGTGCACCGATAGGGAGCCGCGCGCGGCCAGCGAGCGGCAGGCGCAGCCTCTCGACGGGCGCCTCCGGGCCCCCCTCGCGCCACAGGGCGATGAGCGCCATCTGGGGGAAGAGCGCTGAGGAGGGTGGACGGTAGAGCGCCCTGTAGACCCCCGGGCCGAGCCTGACCGGCGCCTCGAATGTCCCGACGTTGACTGCCAGGTGCAGGGGGCGCTCTTCGTCGCCCGGCTGCTCGTCCACGCGCAAGGTGACGTCGATGGCCTCGGTCCGGCCCAGGACGATCCCCTTGGGTAGGGAGAGGGAGGCGGCGCCGGCCTTGCCCGGCACGCAGGCCAACGCGGAGGCACCCGCCAGCGCGGCGGCGCACAGGAAACGCAGGGTCATGGCTCGCCTCGTGCTTGTGCGCGCACCTGCGATTCGAGCTGGCGCAGGCGCTGGTGGAGGGACTCGCGCGAGGGGTCGGCGCGCACCGCCCCCTGCAGGTAGACCGCAGCCTCCGCCGGGGAGTCCCGCTTCTCGGCCAGCCCGGCGAGGTCCACGAAGGTGTCGGCCAGGGTCCGCAGCCGCAGCTCGGCGCGCACGTCTCCGGGGCGCAGGGACCGAGCGGCGAGCAGCAGGTCGAGCGCGGTGTCGCCCCCGGGGCCCGCCAGCCGGCCTGCCGCCAGATGCTGGTCGGCGCGCGCCACCCTGTCTCGGAATGCGGCCTCGGTCTGCCACCAGTGGTGGAAGAGGAGCCCGACACCGACGAGCGCGAGGATGGAGGCGACCAGCGCCGCCTGGACCTCGGTGCGGTAGCGGACGATCCACATCCAGGTCCGGGTCGAGGCCAGCCTGCGGCGCACCGAGCGCAGTGGCCGGAGGAAGGTGAGGCTTCGATGCCGGGGGCGCGAGCGCC
>JACRCT010000750.1 GCA_016218885.1 Deltaproteobacteria bacterium
GATTGCACCACCTTGAGCACGCGCGCGGCCAGCACCGCGTCGCGCTCCAGCAGCTCGACGAGGTCCCCTATCTCGACGTTGGTTCGTCCCGCCAGCGAGAGGATCTCGGTCGCCACCGCTGGCAGCATCGGCGGCTTGTACCCCGGGGACTCGAAGCGCGCCCACATCTGCCGCCGCAGGTCGAGCCCGGCAGTGGCATCGCTCGCTGGGCCTGGTTCTCCGCCGTGCACCCGATCAGCAACCATGGGCTTCCTCCAGACGAGAGGCAACGCAACACCCATGCCCGCGAGAAAACCTCGCAATGGCGCCTCCCTCGCCGGGTCAGAGCTCACCGGTGGGGTGGAGCGGCCCCTCCCGGTGATGGGGTGCGACTAGAAGCGCCACTTCACTCCGACGGCCACCGTCCCCGCGCGCGAGCCGTTGCCTTCGGCGTCCTTTTCCTGTGCGCCGCTCGCGGTGAGGGAGAGCCGCCAGCTCTTCGAGAGCCGGTATTGGGCCTTGAGTCCCACCACGTCACCATGGCCCTCGTCCGCAACGTACCGGGTGCGCTGGTACCAGACCCGGAGCTGCAGGTTGCCGAAACGATGGCTGGCTTCCGGGCGCAGGCTCCAGTGCATGGGGGCGAGCGGTACCCCGTCCCCGAAACTGACCGAGCTGCGCCCCACCGAGGCGAGGCTGAAGTAGCCCACTTCGGTGGGATCGTGGTCATACAAAAAGTATGAAAACGAGAGGCCGACCTCAGTGCTCTGGAAGAGGGTCTCGATCAGCGAGAGGCTCAGGCCGAGCTGCCACAGGTCGGCGGCGCCGACGCTCTCGAGCAGGGCGACCATCTGCCGGGTGCACACGTGCGTGGCGCAGTAGGTGAGGATGTCCTCGGTCTTGAACTCCCTGCCTGCCGGACCGCGCACCGCGAGGATGCGCTGCTCGGTGGCGAGGTGCATGGCCGCCACGCCAGCGGCGATCGAGGTTTCGAGGTTGGACTCGCCATCGGTGTCGAAGCCGGCCAAGAGGTGCAGCCCCTGGGAGGCCGTCTTCGACTCCAGCAGGACGTCGGCGGCGACCGGCACGTTGAGCGCCTCGAACGACATCTGGCTGTCAGCGCGCAGGGTGGACTTGGGAGAGACGAATCCGGAGAGGCCCAGGTAGAAGTGGTCGCTCAGCTGGAAGTCGAAGGCCGGGGCGAGCGTGAGCACGGTCCCTCCGCGCGCACCGAAGCTCTCGCCGGCTACCGCGCGTGTGGGCAGGCTCGCGGTGGCGCCCAGCGACAGCTCCGCGGCCACCCGGTCGGTCAGCTCCAGCGCCCCCGTCACCGTACAGGAGAGTGCGCCGGTGCGCGGGTTGTTCGGGTTTCTTCCCGTGCCGTTGAAGGAGAGGTCGCTGCTGACGCTGCCTCCCTCGATCGCCCCCACGCTAGCGGGCACCCCGAGGACGAGCAGGGCGGCGAGGGCGACGCATCGGAGCGGCATGGATCACCCCAACACGTGGAAGAGGTCCGGGTTGCACCTGGTCAGTGCCGTATCGCCCGGGCGCCTTGCTCCGCGGCACGCAGCAGCAGCCCCTGGGGGTCGTAGTAGGTGAGGACCACGTCGCCGAGCTGGAGCCGGGTGCCCCGTCGCAGGGGCAGGCGGGTTCCCGGCGAGAGCACCCGACCATCGGAGGTCGCCCCGCGGGAAGAGGGCAACACCTGCGCCGCCCAGTCCTCAGGCTCGCGGGTCAGCCACAGGTGCGAGCGCGACACCGTCCCGTCGTTGATGACGAGGTCGCAGTCCGCGGCACGCCCCAGCCGCAGCCCGGTCTGGCCCTCGGTGAGCGCGAGCTCGAAGCAGAGCGCGTCTCCCTGCACCGGCCGCATCGCTTCCTGCGGCGGAGCCGGGACCAGCGTCATGTGCAGGCCAGGGGGCGGGGCGACCCAGGCCCCGGGCTCCCAGACGAGCCATGAGTGGCGATAGCTCGCGGCGACCTTCTCTCTCGGGGAGAGCAGGACCTGGCGCGTGACGAAGGACAGGAGGAAGGCGCGAGTCATGGGGGCTCCCGACGCCGATGAGACCACACCGCTGGCGCGGGAGCGAGCTTGTCGCGGAGCTCTGGCGACGCGGGTGCGGCCGCGACGCCACCACGTCACCTGGGGCGCGCCCATGCGCCAGAGGTCGGCCCGGGCGCTACAGGTCGGACAGGCGTGACTCGGGCCGAGCCTGGGGCGCAGCCACCGCGGCGTGGCGCTCTGCCTCGAGCGCGAAGTCGCCTCTGGGGCTCTCGCGCAGGTATTGGGCGTATTCAGACTGGGCCTGGGCGGTCTTGCCCATCTGCTCGAAGCAGCGCGCGCGGACGATGCGGGCCCGCTCCGAGCGCTCATTGGCCGGCAGGTCGCTGGCGATCTCCTCGAGGCCGGTGAGGAACCGTTGGCAGCCACCTCGCTTGAGCGCGCGCTCGGCTCGCAACAGGTAGAGGTCCTCGGCGTCGTCGCCGCTCTCGTCAGGGGCGATCTGCCCCGCCGCAGGTCGGGCCGCCTGCGAAAGATCTGCAAGGGGCATCGGCGCAGGTGTCACGGGGGGGCTCGCAGGCACCGAGGGGACCACGGGCGCGACAGCCGCTGGTGGTGCTGCTTGCGGGTAGCCGGAGAACTCCGTCGCCTGGGCTGCGGCCATCGAAGCCTGCTCGGCGAGGACCTCCCTCGGTGGCGGCTGCGGCTCGGCGAGCAGCATTCCCGGTCTCAGCGCCACGTCACCCTTGGCGGCCAGGGCTGCACGCATCGCCTCGTGCTCCGGAGGGGCAGGAACCGATTGGGGAGCGGGTTCGGCCACGGCTGGCGCTGGAGCGATCATCGGCGGGGAGGCGGGCTGCGCAGAGCCGACGGGATCCGGGTAGGCGGCCACGGCCTCCGGCGCAGGCGCTGCAGGCGCGGGCTGCCAAGGAGCCACCCGGGACGCCGGCTGAGCTTGGGCAGGCGCGGCCATCCGGGCGGTCGGCTTGGGCGCCGCCTGGGTCTGCGGAAAAGACACGTATTCGTCCGAAGGGACCAGCGGCGCCAGCGCGTCGGATGGTGGCATGGTCGGCGTCGGGGCAGGGGCGGGAACCAAGGGTTGAGTCGGCAGGGCGACCGCAACGGCGACTCCCGTCGCGGGCGAGCTGGGAGCGCCAAGCCACTCTCCATCGGACAAGGTGAGGGGTTGGGCGCTGGCCAGCTGGCGCCGGGGGGCGGCGACGAGGCGGTCGAGCTCGGCGCGATTCTCCGGGGAGAGCGACGTGGCGGCAGTCGCAGCGCGTCGCGGAGAGAACGTGACCCTTTTGCCAGCGCTCACCAGCATCGGCAAGGCGTTGGGACGCTCGACGTGGACCCGCCCTTGGGAGACCGCCACCTCGACCCCATTGCGAGTCGCCGCGACCGAGAAGGCGCTCGCCACGCCGCGGGCTCGGAAACCCCCGCTGTTGACCTCGATGCAGTGGGTGGCGCGGGCCGCCACCCTCCCGCGCTCGAGCGCGACGGCGGTGTCCTCGGAGCTGGACCGAGAGAGCTTGAGCTGGCTGTCGGGACCGAGGCGCAGGACGCTCTCGTCGCGCAGGCCGATCAGCGCGTGGCCCCCGTGGCCGGTCCTGACCGAGTCTCCTGCGGCGAGGGCGGAGCCTTCAGAGAGCCTCAGACCATCCTGGAGCCGCTGCGCGTCCTTGGCAGAGAGCACGCCGGGCGTCGATGGCCGCGGTGGCTCTGGAGGGAGCGGAGCCGTCGCCGGGGCGGCCGCTGCCGCCGCGGTCGCTGCCTCGGCGCGGGAAGGGAGCGCAGCCCGGGCTCCCAGAGCGAGGACGGCCCCGGCGGCCGCGGCGGCGGGAAGCAGCAGCCAGCGCCAAGGCCTGGCGCCCAGACCCGCGCTTCGCGCAGCGTGGCGCTCGAGGAGGCTCCCGATCGACGCATCGACACCCTCCCACTGAAAGGCGGGAATCGCGGCCCTCGCCTGGGCAGCCAGCTGGCGCAGTGAGCGGACCAGGGCCAGGTCCTCGCGGCACTCCGGGCACTCCTCGAGGTGGACCGCGGCCCATCGCGTATCGCCTTCGTCCAACTCTCGTGCGGCGAGCTCCCACAGCTTCAAGGTGTCGTGCATCATCATGGCGCCGCCTCCGTGATGGGCTCCCTCATCGCCGACAGAATTGCGAGGCGTGCCCGGCCCAGGTGGGAGCGAAAGGTGTCGATCGAGAGCCCGAGTGCCCGGGAAAGCTGCTCCGGCGCGATGCCCAGGACCTCGTGAAACACGAAGATCAGCCGTGCCTTGGGCGCCAGGCTGGCGATGGCGCGTCGCAGGCGACAGGTCTCGTCCGCGTTCGCGTCCGCATCGAGCGAAGAGGAATGGCTACGCTTGGAGTGCCTCAGCGCGACCTTCGCGCAGATCGCGAGTATCCGCGGCTGGACTCGGGCGCCTTCGGGATGCTTGGGCAGCGAGTCGAAAAGATGGGCGTAGGTCTCTTTCACGGCAGCCTCGAGCTCTTCGGGGCCCACCAGGTGGAAGAGGGCCCGCGCCACATCGTTGCGCGTCAGCCGATAGAGCTCGTCGAAGGCGGCAAGGTCGCCACCCTGCACGCGAGCCACCCGGCACCGCAGCTCGGCCTCCAGGCCAGTCGAATCAGGAGAGGTTTCCGCGATGGGGTTCCTGGTATCCATGCGGTGACGCTCCCGACGGCAGCCTCGTCTCCACTCAGCGACTTGGTTGCCGCCCGCGTTGGAAACGATCATCGCCCCTGCCTCTCTGCAAGGCGCCTACGGCACGGCCGAACCCCTTGAACTCGCAGGAGCTGCAGCACTTCTCTTTCGGACCCGCGACGGCCCCCGCCTGTGCAATTGGACTGGTCCGGTCAGGTTGTTAGCGCCCCTTCGGGAGAGGCACACTGGTGGGCATGACGCGTCTCGGAGCTTCGACGGCCTGCTGCCTCCTGATGGCCCTCGCCCCTGCGTTCGCCGCGGCGGCCACGTTCGAGGTGGGGCCTGGCCAACCCCTGGCGGGCCTCAATGAGGTCCCGTGGGAGTCGCTCGGGCCCGGGGACACGGTCCTGCTCCACTGGCGATCGACGCCCTACAAGGAGAAGTTCGTGCTCTGCCGGCAGGGCACCGAAGCGCAGCCCATCGTGGTGCGTGGAGTGCGTGGGCCGGGCGGCGAGCGGCCCATCATCGACGGCGACGGAGCGACCACGCGCGCCGCCCTCAACTTCTGGAACGAAGACCGCGGGGTCATCAAGATCGGCGGGGCCAATGCTCCTGCCGACACGATGCCTCGGTGGATCGTCCTGGAAGGCCTCGACGTCACCAGCGGGCGACCTCCCTTCAGCTTCACGGGACGCAACGGGCTCACCGACTACGCCAAGAACGCCGCCGCGCTCTATGTCGAGAAGGGCGAGAACATCACGATCCGCGACTGCGTCATCCGCGACTCGGGCAACGGGCTGTTCTGCGGCTCCCAGACCCGGGATCTGCTCGTCGAGGGCAACGAGCTGCGCGACAACGGGATCGAGGGCAGCTTCTACGAGCACAATAATTACACGGCCGCGGTGGGCATCACCTTCCAGTTCAACCTCTTCCGGCCGCTGCGCACCGGCTGCGGCGGCAACAATCTCAAGGAC
>JACRCT010000734.1 GCA_016218885.1 Deltaproteobacteria bacterium
CCGTTCTTCTCCACGATCGTCCCGGTCCGCAGCCAGGATGGGACCCGCTTCGAGCCCTTCTCGGTCACGTTCGAGGCCACGACCGGGAACTGAGCCTCCTTCACGCGCTCCTTGATCGCCCCGAGCGGATCTTCCCCCGGACCATGAACGGTGACCTGGATCCCTACCGGACCGAAGTCGAACTCGTGGTTGCCCAGCGCCGCCGCGTCGTAGCCGAGCCGGTTGTAGGCCTCGATCACCGCCGCGCCCTCCGTGAGGTTCGAGGCGAGCGTGCCCTGGAAGAGGTCGCCGCCGTCCACCAGGAGCACGCCACCCGGGTTCTCGCAGCGCAGCGTGGACACGAACGAGGCGAGCAGATCGACGCCGCCGATCTGGATCGTGCCTCCCTCGGGCCGCGGCCTTTCGTGAGGCGTGAGCCAGCCGTGAAAATCATTGGTGGCGACGATGGTGAGATGGATCGGCTCGCTGCTGTCGGGCGGGAGGGATGCCCGCGTGGCGCAGGAGACGACGACGGCGAGCAAACCAGCGAGCACGAGTCGCATGCGGGATCCCTCGACTCTTCAGGCGGCGGGGGCCGCGGCCCCGGTGATCGCGATCTGCTCGCGCGGGCGCCAGCGCAGGTAGAGCACGATGCCCACCCCGAGGATCGCCAGGCCCACGGTCTGGGAGGTGGACAGCAGGATGGGATCCGCGGCCGGCCAGCGCAGGAGCATGCCGCGCCCCCAGTCCCCGCGGAACGTCTCGATGGAGAGGCGAAGGATGGCGTACAGCACCAGCCAGGTGGCCATCACCTGCCCGTGGAACCGCTTGCCACGCCGCAGGAAGAGGAGGAGCAGGAACAGCCCGAGCTCCCCCACCGCCTCGTAGAGCTGGGTGGGGTGCAGCGACGGGGTCGTCCCGTGCGCGAGGAGGTAGTCCCGCACGGCGGGGTTCCGGACCATATCGTTGAACGCCAGGCTCCCCTTCGGAAAGTGGGCGCCGAGCAGGAAGTCGGGATCGACGGTCGGCTTTCCCCAGCAGCAACCGGCGGTGAGGCACCCGATGCGGCCGAAGAAGTGACCCAGGGCGAGTGCCGGGATCATCACGTCGCCCATCGCCCGGAAGTGAAGGCGGTACTTGCGCGTGTAGAGCCAGCCCCCGAGGACGGCGCCCATGAAGCCGCCGTAGAAGACCAGGCCACCGGTCCAGACCTTGAATATCTTCTCGGGGTGCGCCCCGTAGCCGTCCGGCCCGCCCCAGTTGACGATGATGAACAGCACCCTCGCCCCGACCAGCGAGGAGACCAGGATCCAGAAGGCGAGGTCGTTCAGGTGATGTCGGGCCCTGCGTCCCTGCCAGGCGAGCTCGTCGAAGGAGCGGCCCTCCCTCGTGGCCTCCTCGCGCTCGGCGGCCAGCTCCGCGGGATCCGGAGGAGCGATCACCTGCCCGGGCAGCGCCGCGAGCCTCTCGATCTCCCGGCCGCAGAGGTGGATCCCGGCGACGAAGGCTGTCGCCATCATCACCCCGTAGGTGAGCTCGCGGATCGGACCGTCGGGGATGTCCCCGAGCTTCACGCGGATCACCACGATCCCTGCGGCGAGCGCGGCGAGGAAGGCGATGGCCGGCCATCCGCGCCGCCCCATGACGGAGTCGTCGCCCCGGACCTGGACGGCACGACCCACGAGCCAAGCCGCCACGACGGCCAGCACGTAGGCGAGCGCGGTGAGCAGCTCTCCGGGCAGATCCCACGGGAAGATCAGCGGCAGCATCCCGTCAGGCCCCTGTCGTCTCGGGCGGGATGGCGTCGGTCGCCGGCAACATCCCGGCAGCCTGTGACGCGCCCTTCCGCACGAGGAGGCCCTCGAGCAGCATCAGCACCACGCCCACGCTGATCCCCGAGTCGGCGACGTTGAACGTCGGCCAGTGGAGGTCCGGATCGTTCCGCCAGTGCCAGTCGATGAAGTCGATCTCGTAGCCGCGGAGCAGGCGATCGATGAAGTTCCCCACCGCGCCGCCGAGGACCATCGAGAGCGCCACCTGCAGCAGCCGCTGATGCTCCTCGAGCCGCTTGAAGAAGATGACGATGAAGCAGATCGCGACCGCGGAGACCACGTGGAAGAACGGGATCCGCACCCCGTCCGGCATCCGCCCGAGGATCCCCCAGGCCGCGCCCGGGTTCTCCACGTAGCGGAACTGCCAGTAGTCCTCGAGGACGACGACCGGCGGGGTGCGAAGCCGCTCGAGCTTATGGGCAGAGAGGAAGACGTCCACCTCCTCGGAGAGCGTCGCCGCCTGCTGGACCTGGAAGGTCCGGGTGAGCCGGGACACCGCCCAGAACTTGGTGAGCTGATCGCTCACCACGAAGACGGTGAAGAGGACCAGCAAGATCTTCCAGCGTGTCGCCAAGGGCTCTCCCGTACCGCCGGCCGCGATCGTGCGCTCCATGCGCCCCTAGACCGCCTCCGCGCACCTCCCGCAGAGCTCGGGGTGGCCAGGATCCTTGCCTCGATCCTCGGCGTACGTCCAGCACCTCACGCACTTTTCCCCGCGGGCCGCTCCGACCGTGACCGAGAGACCGGGCAGACCATCGTTCGCCTCAGGGCTGCCCTCGGCCACG
>JACRCT010000735.1 GCA_016218885.1 Deltaproteobacteria bacterium
ACGTGCTCGTGTTCGATGCGCGCATCCAGGCCTGGCGTTGGGACGTGTCGCGTATCGAGGCCAGGGGCTTCAGCGACAGCATCGTGGACCTGATGATCGCCAAGCTCCGGCGCCTGCCCCCCGTCACCCAGCAGGCGCTGCAGCAGCTGGCCTGCCTGGGCGGGAGCTCCAAGGCCGCCCTCCTGGCGCTGGCGCTCTGCCGCTCGGAGGAGCAGACGCAAGCCGACCTGTGGCCGGCCCTGCGTGAAGGGCTCGTCCTCTACCAGCGCGGCGTCTACAGGTTCCTGCACGACCGGGTCCAGGAGGCCGCCTATGCCCTCCTGGCGGAGCACGCCCGCGCTGCCCGGCACCTGGAGATAGGCAGGCTGATGCTTGCCCACCTGCCGCAGGAGGCGCTGGCGGAGCAGGTCTTCGACGTCGTCCACCAGCTCAACCGGGGCGTCCGGCTCATCGAGGACCCTGAGCAGAAGGCAACGCTGCGCCGCCTGAACCTGCGGGCGGGCGACAAGGCCATGGCCTCGGGCGCCAACTCTGCGGCCCGCCGCTACTACGCCCAGGCCATCGACCTGCTGCCGCCGGGCTGCTGGAGCACCGGCCATGAGGAGAGCTTCGCCCTGCACCTCAAGCTCTCGGAGTGCGAGTACCTGGTCGGCAACTTCCGGCGGGCCGACGAGCTGTTCAACCTGTTGCTCGCCCAGGCCCGCTCCAACCCCGAGAAGGCCCGGGTCTACCTGCTGCGCGTCAGGCTCTACCAGGTCGCGGGCAAGTTCCCCGAAGCCGTGGAGGCCGGGCTGGCCGGGCTGCGACTCTTCGGGGTGAGCTATCCGGACACGCCCCAGGAGCTGGAGGCTGCCACCCGCGCGGCCATGTCCGAGGTCGCGGCGAGGCTGCGCGACCAGGGGCGCGACAAGCTCGTCCAGGCGCCGGCGTGCACCGATGCCGATGCCTGTGCGGTCATGAGCCTCGTGGCCGACCTGGTGATCGCCGCCTACAACGTCCGCCGCGATCTCTCCATGTTGATCGCCGCCGACGGCGTGCTCCTCTCGTTCCGTTACGGCAGCTTCTCCCGCTCGGCGCTCGCCTACGCCGGCTGCGCCCTCGCCTTCATCTGCTTCTTCGGCGAGCTCGCCTTGGCCTGCGACCTCATCGACCTGGCCCTGCAGCTGCTCGAGAAGCTCGAGGACCCGCTGGCCCTGGGCCGGGTCCTGTTCTTCGAGGCCGCCTTCGTCAATCACCTGCGGCGGCCCTTCGCGACCAGCCTGCCGATCATGGAGCGCAGCTT
Source organism: Deltaproteobacteria bacterium (assembly GCA_016218885.1). Classification (GTDB taxonomy): domain Bacteria; phylum Myxococcota; class Myxococcia; order Myxococcales; family UBA5297; genus JACRCT01. The sequence continues at coordinate 1,283 of JACRCT010000735.1, forward strand.
CGTGACCTGCCTGGAGGCCGGCGACCTGGCGTGGGCCGGCTTCGCCGCCCAGGCGGCGGTGTGGCTCTCCCTGGAGCGAGGCGACTCGCTCGACGAGGTGCTGGCGGTCGCGCGCAAGTACCTCTCGTTTGCCCGCGAGAGCCACAACGACACGCTCCTGCAGGCCGTGATGCTCCGCCAGCAGCTCCCGGTGTGCCTGAAGGGAAGGACGCTGCAACAGGCCAGCCTCGACGACTCGTCCTTCGACGAGGCCGCGTGCCTGGCGGCGTTCGAGAAGCGGGGCTACGTCTACGGGATGATCCTGTTCCACAACGTCAAGCAGCAGGTCGCCCTCTTCTTCGGCGACTATGCGACGGCCTTCCGCTCCAGGCAGCGACTGACGGCTCTTCTGGGCGCGGACGCCACCGGCATCATGGAGCTCCCGGCGCGCGTCTTCCTGACGCTGACCGTGCTCTCGTTCTGGCCGCAGGCCTCGGCCGAGGAGCAGCGGCGGTTCGAGGAGATGGTCCAGGGCGAGGTGCAGCGCCTGGAGCTTTGGGCCCGCGCGTGCCCCGAGAACGGGACCTGCCGGCACGCCCTGGTCCTGGCCGAGCTGGCGCGCGTCCAGGGGCGGCAGCTCGACGCCGAGCGCCTCTATGACCAGGCTATCCAGTCGGCGCGTGAGAGTCGCTTCGTGCAGTTCGAGGCGCTCGCCTGCGAGCTTGCCTCGCAGTTCTATCGGTCGCGCGGTCTGCAGCTCATCGCCGACATGTACCTGCGCGAGGCGCGCGCCTGCTACGTGCGCTGGGGGGCCGACGGCAAGGTTCGGCAGATCGAAGAGCAGCATCCCCGGCTGGTGGAGGCGCGGCGGCCCGAGGGAGGCGCGACTCTCGCGCTGCACGCCGAGCAGCTGGACCTTCTCTCGGTGGTCAAGGCCTCCCAGACCATCTCGAGCGCGATCGTGAGCGAGGAGCTGGTGGGCACCTTGCTCAGGGTGATCCTGGAGCAGGGCGGGGCGCAGAAGGGCTACCTCATCCTCCCCCGGGGGGGCGCGCTCTGGCTCGAAGCCGAGGCTGGGCTGGGTGACGCAGGGGTGGAGACCCGGATGTTGGGGTCGCTGCCGGCGAGATCGTCGCCGCTCGTGCCGGTGACGCTGATCGAGCACGTGGCCCTGACGCGCGAGCCGGTGATCCTCGACGACGCAGCGGGAGCGGCGGGGCAATTCGCCGCGGACGCCTATGTCGCCCGGCAGCGACCCCGGTCGGTTCTCTGTCTGCCGGTCGTGCGGCAGGCGGAGCTGGTGGGGCTCGTGTACCTCGAGAACAATCTGGTCCAGGGCGCGTTCACGCCGGCGCGGCTGGCGGCGCTGACGCTGATCGGGGCACAGGCGGCCATCTCGATGCAGAACGCCCTGTTTCTCGCGAAGGAGCGCGAGGCGCGGGTGGCGGCAGAGGAGGCGGAGCGGCGGTCGGCGTTCTTGGCCGAGGCGGGGACGCTGCTGGCAGAGTCGCTCGACCACGAGGCGACCCTGGAGCGGCTGGCACGGCTGTGCGTGAAGTCGCTCGCCGACTGGTGCGTGATCGACATCGTGGAGGACGGGGAGATTCGCCGTCTGGCGGGCGCGCACGCGGACGCGCGGCTCGAGCCGCTGCTGCATCAGATGCGGCAGTCCCATACGCCGCGTTGGGGCTCGCCCGACCCGGCGGTGGCATGTCTTCGCACAGGCGAGGCGCTGGTCGAGGACGCGCTGGGCGAGGAGCGGCTGAGGCGGCTGTACCTGGACGAGGCGCAGGTGGCGCTGATGCAGGAGCTGCAAACGCGCAGCCTGATGGTCGCGCCGCTGGTGGCGCGGGGGCCGGCGCTGGGGGCGCTGACGCTGGGAGCGGGGACGCCGGGACGGTATGGGCCCGGGGAGCTGGAGCTGGCGCGGGAGGTGGCGCACCGCGCGGCCATCGCCGTCGAGAACGCGCTGCTGCACCGGGAGACGCAGCGGGCGGTGCGGCTGCGCGACGAGTTCCTGACGGTGGCATCCCACGAGCTGCGCACGCCGATGACGTCGCTGATGCTGAGCCTCCAGAACCTGATGCGCGGGGGGGCGGTCCCGCCGGCGCCGGAGACGGTGAAGCGAATGGCCGGGATGGCACAGCGGCAGGGGGAGCGGCTCACCAAGCTGATCGGGGAGCTGCTGGAGGTCACCCGGCTCGAGAAAGGGCTGCTGCCGCTCGAGCTGCAGGAGGTGGAGCTGGTCGCGCTCGTGCGGGAGATCGTGGACCGGTATGAGCCAGAGCTGGTGCGGGCGGGTTGCACGGTCTCGCTGGAGGCCGCGGCGCCGGTGCGGGGGCGATGGGACGCCTCGCGGCTGGAGCAGGTGCTGGTGAACCTGCTGTCGAATGCGATGAAGTTCGGGACGGGGGCGCCGATCGAGGTGTCCGTGAGAGCCGCGGCGGGATCGGCGTGGTTGGCGGTGCGGGACCACGGCATCGGCATCGCGCCGGACCAGCAGCAGCGCATCTTCGAGCGGTTCGCGAGGGGCGTATCGGCGCAGCGCTATGGCGGCTTGGGGCTCGGGCTGTATATCTGCCGAAGCATCACGCAGGCGCTCGGCGGGCAGATCCGAGTCGAGAGCGCACCGGGTCAGGGAGCCTGCTTCACGGTGCAGCTCCCGCTCAATACGGGCGGCATCGAGCCATGAGCCAGGAAACGTTCGGGCTGGTGATGGTGGTCGACGACGACCCCGACATCAGGGAAACGCTCTCCCTCACCCTCGAGCTGCATGGCTACACCGTCGTGTCCGCCTCTGACGGTGCAGAGGCGCTTGCCTGGCTGCGAGCAAACAGCCCTCGCCCCGCGCTCATCTTCCTCGATCTGATGATGCCCAAGATGAATGGAGTCGAGTTCCGAGGTGAGCAGCTGCGGGACCCGACTCTTCGACAAATCCCAGTCGTCGTATTCACTGGCGCGGGTGCCCGGGTCGAGCGAGGCGCCCTCGTGGGGCTCGAGACACTGACCAAGCCGGCTACCCTGGAGAAGCTGATCGCGACGGTCGAGCGCTTCTGCGGCTCCGGCGCCGGGGGTGAGGCGGGGTGACTTTGCTCGATCGAGCGCTCTCCAGGATCTCTCCCGGGCGTATTGCCTCCGGACGTCGAGGGCCTATCTTGAGCCCTTGATTCACGGAGGGGGTGAAGATGAACGGCGCGCTCGTGGCGGTATCTCTCGCAGCCTCGATGCTCCTCTCTTCTCTTGCCATTACGCAGGGTGAGCCACGGCCACGCGGCGGCGGTGGATGGGGTCCTGACGGTCAGCACCATCGTCTGTACGACCCCAAGACCGTCGAGACGGTGACCGGCGTCATCACGAAGGTCGAGCGCATCACCCCAATGCGGGGGATGTCGGCGGGGATCCACTTGCGTCTGAAGACCGAGAAGGAAGCTGTGGCCATCCACCTCGGCCCGGAGTGGTACCTCTCGAAGGACGACCTCAAGCTGGAACCCAAAGACAAGATCCAGGTGAAGGGCTCCCGCGTCACCCTCAACGGCAAGCCCGCCATCATCGCCGCCGAGGTGGTGAAGGGCGACCGGGCTCTCAAGCTGCGGGACGAGGACGGCCTCCCCGTGTGGAGCGGATGGCGCCGACGTTCAGGGCCCTAGCCCGACCTTCGCCTGTCGAGCAGAACGTGTCCGAGCCACGAGCGCAAGGGAGTGGACCTTCCCCACGCTCACGCGCCGACGTCCTGACAGACCCGGGGCGGGATCCGACAGGTCCAGTAGCTCACGCTCCTGGCTCGGACACCGGCCCCTGGAGCGCCGCGAACGGGATCTAGCCTCAAACGTTCAGAATGGGAGCCACTGCCGACGAGCCTATGGGCCCGGCGGCAGGGGGGCCGCGTGAATGAGTCCCTTGGCCAGAAGGCTGCCGCCCAGGGAAGCGAAGTAGAGACAGCCCTGATGGGCGCCAAAGCGCTGGACCACGCGACCAAGCGATGCTTTCGACTTGAGGCCCATCAGCTTGCCGAGCCCGCGCGCGACGCCGACATCCGCTGGAGGAAAGACGTCGAGGCGCCCCATTCCACGCAGGAGGACCAAGTTGGCGCTCCAAGGGCCGATCCCTTGGAGCTCGGCCAGGAAGCGCGCCGCATCCTGGCTGCTCATGCGTGAAAGACCCTCCTCGGTCAGCTCGCCGGAGTCGATGGCACGGGCCACGCGGCGCAGCGTCTCGGCTTTCCGGAGGCTCAAGCCACACGCTTTGAGCGCGTCGAGGCGAGCCTGGGCGACGACCTGGGCCGTGGGGAACGCGTAATGGCGACGGCCGTCATGCTCGAGGGACTGGCCGAAGCGCTCGACCAGCCGGCCCACGATCGCCACGCCGGAGTCCAAGCTGACCTGCTGGAAGGGCACGACGTTCGCGAAGGTCTCGAAGAGCTCGGGGAATCGCGGAGGCCGCATGCCCCGCAGCGCAAGCGCGGTGGGGCCAAGCCCGTGCTCGGCTTGCGCCAGGCGCTGCAGCGGCTCGGGGTCGACATCCAGACCGAGCACCCTCCTCAAGGTCCGTCCAAGCGCAGCCTGTGCGAGGGCGGAGAGCTTGTCTCCGTGGACGGAGAATCGAACGGCTGGGTCGTCGACTGTCCCGTGGTTCACCACCTCGACCAGCACGAGAGCATCCGAGGTCGGAAGCACTCGCAGGTAGCGCTCCTGCTCCCAGAGATCGACCAGGTTCGTCGGGCGTCGCTGCAGCACGCGCACGGTGGCTTCCAGATGGAAGGGCGCCCGGGTGGCCAGCGGCTCGTTGGCGGACCCCTCGGAGGGATAGGTGAGGCGTGTGCCTCTGATCTCGGCGAACGCGGTCACGCGGTGCGGGGTCGAGCGCTTGGTGCTGGTGATGTGCTCCACCTGGGCTCCGCGGCTCGTGAGCGCGTCGGCGACGAGGGAGCGGTGGCACCGCCAGGGCACGGCTTCCGCGCACAGCAGGGCGACCCGACCGCCCTTGGCCAGCGAGCGCAGCTCCGCGAGCCCTGCCTCGAAGTCCTCGGTGAGCATGTAGTCGGCAAAGCCCCGGAAGCTGGCGTTGCGCCACCCGGCGTTGGGCGAGTCCCTTCGTGCTCGACGCAGGCCGCCGAGACGAGGCAGATGAACGTAGCGAAGCCCCCTCCTCTCGAGGGCCGCGGGAAGGGAGTCGATGCCGAACTGGGGGTTGTGACGCGAGCGGGGGATCGTCCGGATGTCCACCAAGGTAGAGATGTGGAAAGCCCGGAGCAGCGCGATCAGCTCCTCGAGCGTCCGAGTCGAGTGGCCGACCGTGTAGACCTGGACGCGATTCCAGCTCTCGAGCGTCAACCTGCCTGATCCTCTTGCAGGGAAAGCGGGTCCGCCTCCGGGAAGTATCGGACCGGCTCCTCGGGCAGCACCGTGCCGCCCAGGCAGACCACCTTGGGCCGCACGAAGCGATACGCGGGGCCCCAGGGTGTGTCGACCGTAGGCTTGTCCGAGACCAAGTCGCGCAGCAGCTGCTCGGCGCGGTCGATGCCGTCGGCGTCACGCAGCCGGCCGTCGAGCCGCTCTTCCCACTCCTTGAGCGCGGCGCGATCGTCCGAAGTCACCAGCCAGGCAAGCTCCATGGCCAGCTCGACCGCATCCTCATCGGCGACGCCTTGGGTCACGGCCCGGATGATGCGGTCGATGCTGGTTCCCAATACCGTGGTCAGCTCGTTGCGCACCTCTTCGTCATCCGCGCCCTTCTCGAGCGAGGCGGCGGCCTTCTCGAGCCACTGGCTCCAGCGGCGGGCCTCATCGCCGTCCTCGTCGGCCGGCTTCTGCAGCGCTGCGATCAACGCGGCCAGATCCCCGGCCGCCATAGGAGTCAGCAGATAGCGATCGAGCGTGTCCTCGAACCGGCGGCCGGTCGAGGCGTCGCAGATGAGCCCGGAGTTGGAGCTCGACTGCCAGCGCACGTGAATGACATGGGGGCTGACGGTGTCATCGGGCACCACCACCAGCGGGCAGACTGCGGCAGCGGCGGCGATGCGGGGGAAGCGCCGGGGATCGAGCTTCCTGAGGGGATCGTGCGCGCAGAGGTCTTCCGACGCTGCGGCCAGCAGCTTCTTGGGCATCAGGTGGCGCTCGCCCGAGTAGGTGTACAGCCCCATCTCGGTGGCGTACCAGCCGACGTGGCCTCCGGCGCGCAGCAGTTGGTCGTCGTCAATGCGGAAGGTGCCTGGGGGTGGGGGCTGGCGCATCCAGTCTCCTGCGTTTGCGGCCGGAAGTGACCGTTGGAACCAGGCGCGGCGGGCGCCTCAGCCTGGCCACGGTTTGCTCTGGTCACCCATGATGCACCCGCGCGCAAATCCACTCTACCTCCGCGAAGCAGGCGAATGAGGCGAGCCTGCCTTGCTGGTTTCACTGGGCCCGAGCCGAATCGAGTCCACCGCGAGCGAGGGCCGCCCTACTGCGCGGCCCTCGAAAGCGCAGGCAGCGCTGCTTAGGTCAGGCCGAGGTCGGCACCAGGATGAGGGTGCTCAGCGGAGGCAAGGTGAGGTTGAGCGACGCCGCCTTGCCCTGCCAGGGGATCTCGTCCGCCACCAGCTCGGTCTGCGCGCTGCAGCCCGAGCCCCAATAGGCAGCGCTGTCGGTATCCATCACCTTGCGATAGCGCCCGGCGAAGGGCACGCCGACCCGGTAGTCGGAGCGGGGAACGGGGGTGAAGTTGCACACGAAGAGCGCGCACTCGCGATGCTCGCGGGCCCAGCGGATGAAGGACACGACGCTGTTCTCGCGGTCATGGAAGTCGATCCACTCGAACCCCTCCCAGCCGAAGTCCTGCTCCCAGAGGGCGCGGTGGCCGCGATAGAGGTGGTTCATGTCCGCCATGAACTGCCCGAGCTTCCGGTGCGGCTCGTGCTGCAACAAGTGCCAGTCCAGGCTCTGGTCGCAGCTCCACTCGTTCCATTGGCCAAGCTCGGTTCCCATGAAGAGGAGCTTCTTTCCGGGGTGGCCGTACATGAAGGCGAGCAATGCGCGCAGGTTGGCAAACTTCTGCCACAGGTCCCCGGGCATCTTGTCCAGCAGGGCGCGTTTGCCGTGCGTCACCTCGTCGTGGGAGAGGACCAGGACGAAGTTCTCGTGGAACGCGTAGAGCAGCGCGAAGGTGATGAGGTCCTGGTGGTACTTGCGGTGGACGGGCTCTTTGGAGATGTAGGTGAGGAAGTCGTTCATCCACCCCATGTTCCACTTGAAGTTGAAGCCCAGGCCTCCGTGCTCGGTGGGCTTGGAGACGCCGGGCCAGGCGGTGGACTCCTCGGCGATCATCATCACGCCGGGGTAGTAGCGGAAGACCGACTCATTGAGCCGCTTGAGGAAATGGATCGCCTCGAGGTCCTCGCGGCCACCATGGCAGTTGGGGAGCCATTCGCCTTCCTTGCGCGAGTAGTCCCGATAGATCATGGAGGCGACCGCGTCCACGCGCAGGCCGTCGAGGTGGTACTTGTCGAGCCAGAAGAGGGCGTTGGCGATGAGGAAGTTGCGGACCTCGTTGCGGCCGAAGTTGAAGACGAGCGTGCCCCAATCCTTGTGCTCGCGCAGGCGCTCGTCGGCGTGCTCGTACAGGAAGCTGCCGTCGTAGTACGAGAGCCCGTGCTCGTCCCTGGGGAAGTGCGCCGGCACCCAGTCCATGAGCACGCCGATGCCGTTCTGGTGCAGGTGATCCACGAAGTACATGAAGTCTTCGGGAGCTCCGTAGCGGGAGGTGGGGGCGTAGTAGCCCACGACCTGATAGCCCCAGGAGATGTCGAGCGGGTGCTCGGTCAGGGGCATCAGCTCGACGTGCGTGAAGCCCAGCTTCTTGACGTGCTCGGCCAGCAGGGGCGCCAGCTCGCGATAGGTCAGGAAGCGGTCGCCCTCCTCGGGAACGCGCATCCACGAGCCCAGGTGCACCTCGTAGATGTTGACCGGCTGGTTCAGGACGTCGGCTTCGCTCCGTCGGCGGATCCACTGCTCGTCCTGCCACACGTGCCTGCTCAGGTCGGCGATGACCGAGCCCGTCTTGGGCCTCTGCTCGGCGGCGAAGGCGTAGGGGTCGACCTTCTCGTAGCGATGTCCCAGAGAGCTCTTGATCTCGTACTTGTAGACCTCGCCCTCGCGCAGCTCGGGGATGAAGAGCTCCCAGACCCCCGAGGAGCCGCGCACGCGCATCGGATGCTTGCGGCCATCCCAGCCGTTGAAGTCCCCCAGGACGCTCACGCTGCGGGCGTTGGGCGCCCAGACGGCGAACTGGACGCCGACGATCCCTTCCACCGTCCGCGGGTGGGCGCCGAGCTTCTCGTAGATGCGGTGGTGGTCGCCGATGCCGAAGAGGTAGAGGTCCTCGTCGGTCAGCCAGGTGCCAAAGGAATAGGGGTCGCGATAGGTCCGCTCGTGGCCGCCTTCGTATACGGCGCGCAGCTGGTAGGGAAAAGGCTCGCGATTCTCGGGAAAGACGAATTCGAAGAATTCCGGGCCGTACGCCTCCTTCATCGGGTACTGCCTCTTCAGGTCCTGGGCATCGAGGATGTGGACCTCCCGCGCTCCAGGCTCGAAGACCCGAATGGCCAGCCGTGGTCCCTCGCTGGTGGAAATCTGTTGCGGCCCCAGAACCTCGAAGGGGTCGTGATAGTCGCAATTGACGAGCCTGGCGATCTTGTCGACGACGTCCATGGAACCCCCAGTCCGGCGCGAGATGGGCCGGAGCGGCGCAGAAGCTGCCAGCGCCTCTCTCGGGGGTCAAAGGCGGGGGGCGTTCAGGGCGCAGCGTTGTCGGGCTCAGGACAAGCAGCGCGGCTCGGGCTGGAGAGGGGCGAGCAGCGCGAGGCCCGGAGTCGATCGGCCTGCGGCTCCGCTGCCAACGCGACGCGGCAGGCGCTACCCCGGGGGGATGGATTTCCTGGCTGCCGCTCCCCGTCCGCAGCTGCCTGGAGGTCGTCCTCGACGGCGAAGTCGTCGTCGAGGCCGGCGCTACGGGCCGGCGTCTGCGGTTCGCACCGTGTCGAGAGGGGTTGCGGCATCCGTCTCCCGAGGGCGACGGAGCCAGGGCCGCCGAGGTCCCCAGGGAGGTTGGGGGGTGGAGCGCCTGAACCGGACGGCGAAGCGGCGCTTGCGCTTTGGAAGGGCTCGCTGTACGCCGCAAGGCAAACCACCAGGAGGCGCCCGATGCCCTTCGTCCACGTCCAGACTTCCGTCCCTGTCTCCGAGCCGGCTCGCGAGGAGCTGCTCGTCGCGGTCTCGCGGCTGGCTGCGAAAGCGATCGGCAAGCCCGAGTCCTACGTGATGACCGGCTTGTCCCAGGGCCCGATGCTCATGGGGGGCAAGCCCGGTCCGGCCGCCTTCTGTGAGGTGCGCAGCATCGGCGGGCTGGGTCCCGAGGTCTGTACGGCGCTCAGCAGCCAGCTCTGCGCGCTTCTCGAGGAGAAGCTCGGCGTCACTCCCGAGCGCGTCTTCCTCAACTTCGTCGAGGTCGAGGCCGAGCGCTGGGGCTGGAACAAAGCGACCTTCGGGTAGCCTGCCTCCTCTGCGAGTGGCGGACGGGCCGAGGCCGAGGCGCCCGGGCGATCCTGCTGGTCAGCGGCGGCGTCCCGGCGTGTCCTGACTCGGCTGCCAGGGCGCGGGTCGCAAGGGGAGCCTCGGGAGCCTCCTGTCTGGGCGCGCCCCGGGAAAGCATCCGACGCTCTCTGGAGTCGACCGGTGCTGGCCCCGGCCAGACCGATGCCCGGTGGATAAGGCGGAAGCCGGAATGCTAGCCTGCCAGGCGCTCGCGGCCAGCCGAGCAGACCCTCGCCCCAAGGAAAGACCAGCCATGAGAATGCTCGCTCGTGCTTGTGCAGTGCTCGCTCTGGTGGCCCTGGCCGCCTGCTCTGAGGAGGCGCTCAAGGCGGGAGACGACGCCGCCGTGGCCGCCGCCGGCGACGACGCGGCGGTGGTCGCCGTGGGGAACGACGCGAGCACCCCCAGCCCCGATGGCGGTGGCGCTCTGGATTCCGGAGGCATCGACCCCGGGCACCCCGACGGCGGTCAGACGCTCGACGCCGGCTCCGCGCACCGCACGCCCATCCGCCCCGCCTATCGCGGCAGCGTCAACGGCGCCTCGGAGATGACCTTCGTCGGCCAGAACATCGACCTGTACCTGGGCACGGCGCCGCGAGCCACGGTGGACGCCATCAAGAGCCACCAGCGCACCAAAGCGCTCTATCTCTTCAACCTCATCAGCGTCTACTCCGCGGACCCGCACTACGACCGCGTCGACCAGGAAGACCTCTGGTGGCGTGACTCCGAGGGCCACACCATCCAGCACATGGCGTGGGGATGGCGCCTCGTGGACATCCGCAAGCCCGCGTGGCGGCAGCTGATCAAGGACGTGCTCACCGAGCAGCTGCAGTCCTATGACGGTGCCGTGTTCGACGACGCGAAGATCCTCTACCTGACCGACGTCACTGGCGAGCCGGTGGGCTACACCCACCAGGTCTTCTACGATGCGATGCAGCAGGTGGTGCAAGAGGTGGCGAGCGCCTTCCCCGGCAAGTACTTCTCGGTCAACGGGTATCGACGCAGCAGCCAGTTCTCAGGGATGCACTACCTGGATTCCGCCTCCAACCTCATGTTCGGAGATTTCACCTATCGCGATGGCGACGGAGACATGTTCGTCGGCAGGAGCGCCCTGCGCACGGAGATGCAGGATTTCGTCAAGGTGACCTCGGATCTCGGCAAGGAGGCCATCTTCACCGACTTTGGAATGAGCGTGGACCGGTTCACTCGCGAGTTCTGCTTTGCCAACTACCTCCTGGTGGCGCACCCCAATGCCTACTACTTCTTCAGCAGCGCGGACGTGCCGGGAGCGGAGTATTACCCGGAGTACGAGCTGGACATTGGTCTGCCTACCGGGCCGTTCACCGAGACCGGCGACGGCCTGCTCGTCCGCGAATTCGAGAAGGGCAAGGTGATCTCCAACCCCACGGCCGAGCCCGTCTCAACGCAAGTCGGCTCGATGGAGAAGGTCGTGCTGCGCGGAGGCGGACCGGTGAACGCACCCGGCACTCTCGAGTGGCAGGCCGTCTCCGGCACCGTGGAGCTCGACACCGAGGACGCACTCATCCTGCGCCAGCCCGGCTTGTGAGCCGCGTCTTCGCCAGGTCCGAGCCGGTCGCGACCGGGTGAAGGCCACAGCATCGAGCAGGGCAGTCGCGGCTCAGCGCTCCCCCCGCGAGCTGAGGGTCGATGAGCGACTCGAGTGGGCTTCGCGGGGAGTGGATGCTCACTGCTGTCCGCAGATGTGCAAGCGGAAGGAGCAGCTTCCGGAGTTGTCGTCCCACCGCGTGTCGCCCCCGATCTCGATCGAGCGGCCATCCGCCGAGATATTGACCGAGGCCCCGCTGCACGGCAGGGGACAGTCCGGGCTCGTACTCCAAGCGCACCAGGTCCCGCCCGTGGCCTCGACCGAGACGATCCGCTCCGTCCCGTGCAGGTCAGGCGAGGCGCCGGGCGGGCAAGAGGAGGAGCAGCTCATTCTCGCGTCGTGCCGAGAGGAGTTGCCTGTGTGCTCCACAGCGGGCAAAAGGATGATGCCCCGGTGCCGAAGCCGCCCCAGAGCACGTGAAAGGCGAGGAGGCTTTCGAGTCCGCGGTGATGGGGCTTGCCTCGAACGCGCAAGAGCGAGAAGGATCGGGACCCGGAGCGAGCGTTCGCTCGTGGGACATGGTGGTGCTCGCAGCAAGGGACTCCCGGCCGCTTCAGGGCGGTTGCGGTCCCCGCGGAGAAGCGAGGGGGCACACCCAGGGGGGCGTCTGAATGTGGAAGCCAGCGCAAACCATGAAGCGGCTCAGGTGCCATTCCATCGGAACGCGGATCGCGACGATCTGCGTCAGCTCGGTAGCCGTGACCGCGATCGTGCTTCTGGCCATCGTCCTGGTCCAGCGACGGGTGATGACCGGGACCGTCTCGGAGCTCTTCGCCAAGCAGGCGAGGGCCGATGCCGAGAACGCGGCGCGTGATGTGCGCCTGCACTGCGAGACCGCCCACGCCATGCTGGTGGAGCACATGAGCTCCGGGCTCAACGTGGCCGAGGAGATGCTGAAGAAGGCGGGCGGGGTGTCGCTGGGGCAGACGACGATCGTGCGGCGTACGGTCCACCAGATGACCCGCGAGGAGAAGCCTGCCGCCCTGCCCAAGCTCTACGTCGGGGAAGTCTGGCTCGAGCCGGACGCGACGGCCAAGCCGCCTCCCCCCTTTCTCGATCAGGTGGAAGCGCTCACCGGCTTCTCGGTGGGGCTCTACCAGCGCATGAATGAGCGCGGCGACATGTTGCGCGTGGCCTCGACCTTTCATCAGGCCGACGGCACCCGCCCCGTCGGCATCTATGTCCCGAGCGACGATCCCTCCGCGCAAGGGCGGGCCATCGCTGCGGTGCTCGAAGGGAAGCGCTACTTCGGCCGAGCGCGCATGGGCGGGGCCTGGCACCTCGGGGGATACGCCCCAATCCTGCAGGAAGGGGCCGTCATCGGGATGCTCTTCGTGGGAGCGCAGGAGAAGCTGCTCGCCCAGACGCGCCAGCCCTTCCTCAAGATTCCGGTGGGGAAGACCGGCTATGCCTTCGCTCTCGGTGGGAGCGGGGATCTCAAGGGTCGCTACGTGGTTTCCCAGGAAGGAAAGCGGGACGACGAGTCCATGCTCGATTCCGTCGATGCGGACGGCGTGCCCGTGGTTCGCCAGATGGTCGAGACGGCGCTGAGCCAGGCCCGGAACGGCCAGCTTCTCACCCTGCGCTACCGCTGGAAGAACCCTGAAGACCCTGCACCGCGCTGGAAGGTGTCGGCCTATACCTATTTCGAGCCCTGGGACTGGATCATCGGAGCGGGCGCCTACGAGGACGACCACCGGGAGGCGCTGCAGATCGCCGACGACACGCTCGGGCGTACGGTCCTATGGAGCCTGCTCGCGACTCTCCTGCTGGCGGTGGGAGTGTCCTGGATCGCAGTCATCGCGTCGCGCTCGCTGGCGCGACCCCTCTCGGACCTGGTGCACGCTGCCGAGGCGCTCAGCGCCGGGGACCTCAAGCATGAGGTCATCCTTCCGAGCGACGACGAGATCGGCAAGCTGTCCCAAAGCTTCGGAGCCGTGTCGGGTAGCTTGCGCTCGCTGCTCGGAGATCTGCGGGAAGCCTCCGCTGCGATCGGGCGCGAGGCGGGCAACCTCCTCGCCGCTGCGAACTGCCAGTCGGGACGAGCCTGCGAGCAGTCAGCGGCCCTCGGGATAACCGGTGACACGGTGAGCGAGCTGGCCCAGGCCTCCCACCACACCGCCGAGCATGCCGAGTCGGTCATCGCCACCGCCCAGCGCGCCGAGGAGTACTCGCAGCAGGGCACGCAGGTGCTGGAGGAGACGGTCTCCAGGATGAGCGTGCTCGGCGAGCAGGTGGACACCATCGGGGGCTCGATCACCGAGTTGGCCGAGCGCACGCTGCTGGTACGCGAGCTGCTCTCGGCCATCCAGGACGTCGCCGAGCAGGCGAACCTCCTCGCGCTGAACGCCTCCATCGAGGCCGCTCGGGCGGGGGAGCAGGGGCGCGGCTTCGCGGTGGTGGCCAAGGAGGTGCGTCGCCTCGCCGAGAAGTCCCGAGGGGCGGCGCTGCGGGCCCACTCCATCCTGCGGGAGGTCGACAAGGGCACCTGGACGGCGGTCGAGGCCACCGAAGAAGGAGGCCGGCATGCTCGCGCAGCGATGGACCAGGCGCGCGGCGCCGCCAGCGCGATCCACGGCCTCGTCGGAGCCATCCGCACCTCGACGGGCACTGCGCGGCAGATCGCCGAGGCAGCGCGCAAGCAGACGGCCGGCGTCGAGCAGATCGTAGCCGCCATCCGCGAGCTCGACACGCTGCAGGCCGACGCGCTCTCGGGGACCAAGCAGATCCAAGCCGTCGCGTCGTCGCTGCTCTCGCTCTCGGAGCACTTCTCCAGGCTCGTCGCCCGCTACAAGAATTGAGGAGAAGCCTGGAGCCCGAAGTCCTTGCGGTCGGTCGCGGCCCGGAGGGGCGCGCGATGAGGCCGATGCCCAGCCGATGGCGGCTCGGACAGCGGAGCGGGTCCTCGGCCGCCCACCGTGCAGCTTTCAACGCTTCTGGTCGAAGCGCCGACAGCGGGCGGTATTCCCCAGCAAAATCGTCTCTCGAATCTGGCCTGCGACTGGAGGCACCTAATTTGCTACCCTCCCCAGGCAGCTCCCGAAAGCCCGGAGACCCACCGATGAAGTGGCACAAGCTGATGTTCGTGCTGCCCAATGCGTTCACGGTCTCGTCCATCTTCTGTGGCTTCTACGCGATCACGCTGTGCGCGGCTCCCAACCCGGGTCCGCAGCAGTTCTACAGCGCGGCGCTGGCCATCTTCTTCGCCATCTTCTTCGACGGCTTCGACGGGAGGGTGGCGCGTCTGACCCGGACCCAGAGCGACTTCGGCGTGGAGCTGGACTCGCTCGCCGACGTGATCAGCTTTGGGGTGGCGCCGGCGCTGCTGGTCTACAAGTGGGCGCTCTCGCCACTCGGCTTCGCCGGGCTGGTCATCTCCTTCGCCTTCGCCACTTGCGGGGCGCTGCGGCTGGCCCGTTTCAACGTGATGGCCCAGCGCAAGGTCCCCGGGTCGAGCAAGTTCTTCACGGGCCTGCCCATCCCGCTGGCGGCCGGCATGCTCATCTCGTTGGTCATCGCCTACCACCACGCAGGTCTGAGCACGGTGCAGGCGCACGTGCCCATCGCCGTGCTGGTGGGTGGGCTCTCGCTGCTGATGGTCTCCGGGGTGCGCTATCGCACCTTCAAGGACGTGCGGCTGTCGCGCAGGTCGGCGATGGTCTTCTTCGCGGTGGTGCTGGCGGGGGTTGCGGTGGCCACCCAGATGCAGCCCTCGTTCGTGCTCGTCGCCTACTTCTCGGCCTACCTGCTGCTCGGGCTGGCGGAGGAGGTCGTCTTCTTCAAGCGTCGCCGCGAAGAGGCCCGTGCCACCCGGTCGGCCGCTGGCTCCGCCGCTTCATCCAGCAGGGCGAAGGATGACGAGGATGAGGACGAGGAAGAGGAGTACGTGTAGCGGACGGCTCGGTCGGACCGCCGGATTGCCCGGTGCCGAACACTCTCCCGGGGGTGGGGGCCACTGGGGATGCGCGGGTCCTCCCCCAGGGGCATGGTGGGCCAACGAGGACGAAGCGATGGGCGCCAAACGCTGTGACGTATTCATCGTCGAAGACGACTTCGACATCCGCGAGGTCCTCACCGAGGTCCTGCAGGACGAGGGCTTCACGGTCTCCGGCGCCGCCAACGGCAAGGACGCGCTGCTCGCCTTGGGCAACGGCGTACCCAAGCCGAAGCTCATCCTGCTCGACTTGATGATGCCGGTCATGAGTGGCTGGCAGTTCGTCGCCGAGCCGCGCAAGGAGCCCGCTCTCGCCGACATCCCCGTCGTCGTGGTCTCGGCCGACGGCAATCTGCAGCAGAAGGCCGAGTCGCTGGGGGCCAGCGGCTGCCTGCGCAAGCCCATCGAGATCGACATGCTGCTCTCGCTGGTCAAGCGCTACTGCCGGTGAGTGCTTCTGCCTCGAGGTCGGGCCCTCGACACCGCGCACACCGCTGCGCGGCGGGAGCTACGCTCGGGGTGACCGGATTCCAGCGTCGGATGCTCAGGATGGCATCCAGTCCCGCTCTAGCTCTGTCCCGCCAGACGCGAACGCCGCCCGCGGGGCAGTCCCGGGGCGGCGGCGTGCGTTGACCGGCGAGGCGGCCTGGAAGAGGAGGTCGCCTACTTCTTGCCGTCCTCGGCCTGCTTGAGGGGGGTGATGCTGCCGCCCTTGCCGAGGTTCTCCATCTTGCAGGAGCCCTCGAACATCACACCCTTCTCGATGGTCAGGGCGGGAGTCTCGATGTTGCCCTTGACCCGGGCGCTGGCCTTGAGCTCCACCAGCTGGCTGGCCTTGATGTTGCCGACGATCTCGCCATAGACGGTGATCGTGCCGACGGTGATCTCCGCCTGCACCTTGGCGCTCTCGCCCACCTGCAGGCGGTCCTTGGAGAAGATCTCTCCCGAGAAGCGGCCCTCCATGCGCACGTCGCCTTCGAAGGTGAGCTTGCCCTCGAACTCGGTGCCGCGGCCCAGCACGGCGTTCAGATCGGCCCCGCGCACCGCGTCATCGTCGCGCTTCGTTCCCAGTGCCATGGAAGTCTCCTTGGTCGTCGCCGGCGCCTTTAGAAATTTCTGAAAGAACCTGTGATGCCGCTTTCGTGTCTCCGGTTAAAATATACAGATTGACCAGCTGTTTTTTGTCGGTGGCGTAAGCTAACGCCTGCCGGACCCGGCGATCGGCAAACTTCGGGCTAGCCAGGTTGAAGCCAAGATAGGTGTAGAGCAGAGCGTCGTATTCATAAACATTGACGCCCCGGGCCGACTTCATGCGGGCATAATCC
>JACRCT010000719.1 GCA_016218885.1 Deltaproteobacteria bacterium
CTCGACCGGGCTGTCGCCACCTCCCTGGGGCGAATGCTCGGGCTGCCGGCGCTGGTGGGCGCGATCGCCGCCAACCGCGTGATCCGGCAGTTCATCCGCACCTCGCCGGCGGCGCGCGAGACCATCCTGCTCGACGAGCTGCGCTTCTGCGTGGAGCGCAACGCCCGGGAGCGCGTGCCCGTGGTGGTAGACCTGCCGGCCACCGGCCATGCGATGAGCTTCCTGGACACCCCGCGGGCGGTGAAGCGCATGCTGCGGGTGGGGCCCATCGCCGCGGCCGCCGAGCGTGCCGAGGAGATGCTCCACGACGCGCGTCGCTGCGAGCTGGTGGTGGTCTCGCTGCCCGAGGAGCTGCCCATCAACGAGACGATCGAGCTGGTGCGCAGGGCCAACGAGATCGGCGTGGCCAGCCGCCGGGTCATCGTCAACCAGGTGCCGCCGTCGCCGGTCCTCGCTCACGAGCGGGAGCTGCTCGACGTGATCGGCCACTGTGGCGAGGGCGCGGTGGGCCGCTTCGCGCGCAGCGCGCACGGCGACACCCACGGGGCCGATCAGGCGCGGGCGCTCATCGACCGCCTGCAGCGCGAGGTGCGCGCCGAGATCCTCGAGATGCCGCGCTGCGCGGCCACCGATCCACGGGGATGCGTCGAGGCGATGATGCGGGTTCTGGCGCCATGAGCGAGCTGGCTGCCCTGGTCGACAAGGCGCCCCTGGTGGTCTGCCTGGGGCCCGGCGGGGTCGGCAAGACCACGCTGTCGGCAGTGCTCGCGCTGCGCCAGGCGGCGGCGGGCAAGCGCTCGCTGGTGCTGACCATCGACCCCGCCCGCCGGCTCGCCGACGCGCTGGGCGTGGCCGGTCTCACCAACGACGCGGTGGATGTCACCGCCTTCGAGGCGATGCACCCCGCGGGCAGCCTCGCCGCGCTGATGCTGGATCCCACCGCGACCTTCGACCACCTGATCTCCCTGCTGGTGGCCGACCCCGAGCGCCGGGCGGGGCTTCTGGCCAACCGCTACTACCAGCACATGTCGCGCAGCCTCGCCGGAACGCTGGAGTACATGGCGGTGGAGCGTCTGCACGAGCTGACCCATTCCGGGCGCTTCGACGCCATCGTCCTGGACACCCCGCCCACCACCAACGCCCTGGACTTCCTCGAGGCCCCCGACCGGCTGGCGGTCTTCTTCAGCGAGCGGGTGGTCAAGTGGCTCATGCCCGCCGAGCGCCGCGGCGACTCGTGGACGCGCAAGGTCTTCAACCGCGCCGGCTCGGCCGCGCTCTCCCTGATGGCCAAGGTCGCCGGCGAGGAGTTCGTCCAGGACACCGCGGGCTTCTTCGGCGCCTTCGCCGACCTGCTCGGCAACTTCCGCACCCGGGGCGTGGAGGTGGGCAAGCTGCTGCGCGACCCGAGCACGGCTTTCCTGGTGATCTGCGCGCCCGACCTGACCCGCCTCTCCGAGGCCCAGGAGATCGATCGGCGCCTCGCCGGGGCGGGATGCCGCGTCCACGGCTTCGTGGTCAACCGGGTGGACGAGGCGTTCCTGCCGCTGCACGGCGAGCTTGAGCGCACCATCGAGCGTGCCACGGCGCATCTGGGCGGGGAGCCGCAGCGCGAGCGCGTCAGGGAGTTCATGGAGCGGCTGGAGAAGCTGCGGCAGGAGCACGAGGCGGCGGCGCAGGCCCACTCCCGGGTCGTCGAGGCCCTGCGCAAGTACGCTGCTCCCAGACCCGTCTTCAGCGCCCCCCGAATCCCCGCTGGCCAGAGCCCGCGCGCCGCGCTCCTGGCCCTCTACGTGGGGCTATTCGCGGACGCCCCGCGCCACCCCTCGTCCGGCGAGGTTCAGCTCGCCGCCGATGGCGGCGGACAGGCGGGGCCCTCACCCCTCACCGCGCGCGCGGGTAAAGATGCCTAGCAAGATCAAGATCGAGAGCCTGGGGGTCTACTTGCCGCCCAAGGTCCTCGCCACCGAGGAGCTGATGCGGCGCTGCGCCAGCCGACCGCGGCTGGACCTGGAGAAGATCACCGGGATCCAGCAGCGCCGGGTGGCCGAGGGCGAGTTCGCCCACGACCTGGCCATCAAGGCCGCGCAGCGCGCGCTGGCGATGTCGCGCTACAAGGCCGAGGACCTCGACGTCATCGTCTGCACCAGCATCTCCAAGCACAACGCGCCCGACGAGTTCAGCTTCGAGCCCGCCACGGCCCTGCTGGTGCGCAAGGCCATCGGCGCCAAGAAGGCGCTGGTCTTCGACGTGGTCAACGCCTGCGCGGGCATGCTCAACGGCGCCTACGTGGTGCAGGGCCTCATCCGCGCCGGGCTGGCCCGCTGCGGCATGGTGGTCAGCGGCGAGCAGAACCTGCCCTTGGCCGAGACCGCGACCCGCGAGGTGAGCCACAGCCTCGACCGCCAGCTCGCCGCCTTGACCCTGGGCGACTGCGGGGCGGCGCTCATCCTCGACGCCTCCGAGGACGAGCGCTTCGGCTTCCACTGGCTCGACCTGGTGACCGGCGCCAAGCACGACCACTTCTGCTACTCGCGGCCCTCGAGGAAGGGGCGGGGCGGCGTCCTCATGACCAAGGCCCGCGGCCTGCAGCTCAAGGGCGCCGAGCACTTCCCCTTCTATCTGAAGCAGGCCCTCGACGGGACGGGCTGGACGCTCGACGACCTGCACCACGTCATCCCCCACCAGGTCTCGGTGCGCGCCATCCGCAACGGCATCAAGGTGGTCTCCCGGTTCCTCAAGGTGCCGGTGCCCGACTTCTACCTGTGCAGCGCCGAGAAGTACGGCAACACCACCACCACCAGCCACTTCCTGGTCCTCCACGAGTTCATGCAGCGCGAGAAGATCCAGCCCGGGCACAACCTCCTGCTGGTCAGCGGGGCCTCGGGCATCGTCATCAGCCACGCCACGTTGACCCTCGACGACCTGCCGCTGCGCTACCGCGCCGCCTTCCCCCTCACCGAGGCCGCCTGACATGCGCCGCTGCCGCATCGAGAGCCTGGGCGTGAGCCCCCCGCGCCGCGGGCTCTTCAAGTGGGGTTCGGTCAAGCACGCGGTCGAGGCCGGCAAGAGGTGCCTGAAGGCCTCGAAGTACCTGCCCGCGGACGTGCAGGTGCTGATCAACACCGGCGTCCACCGCGACGAGCACACCTGCGAGCCGGCCATCGCCGCCTACGTGCAGCGCGGGCTGGGCATCAACGTGGAGTTCCAGGGCCGGCGCACCCTGGCCTTCGACCTGCTCAACGGCGGCTGCGGCATGCTCAACGCCGCGCACGTCGTCTGTGCGCTGCTCGAGGCCGGCGACGCGCAGGTGGGGATGGTCGTCTCCAGCGAGGCCAACAGCGATCGCAAGCCCGACCCCGCCTACCCGTATCCGCCCAGCGGCGCGGCGGCCCTGCTCGACGTCTCGCCGGTGCGCAGCGTCGGCTTCGGCGCCTTCGCCTTCCACACCCGCGAGGAGCACGCCGACCTCTACACCTCGGTGGTCAGCCTGGCGGTGAAGCGCGGGAAGATCCTCCTCAAGCGGAAAGCCGAGCTCGAGGATGCCTGGCTCACCTACGCCCGGGCCGCAGTGGACGAGGTGCTGCAGAAGGACGGGCTCTCCCGGAGCGAGGTCGACTTCGTGGTGCCCGCGCAGATCTCACCTCAGTTCCTTCAGAAGCTTCCCGAGCGGCTGGGCCTGCCCCGCGAGAAGATCGCCGACTACTCCAAGGACCTCGCCGACACCCTGAGCACCTCCACCTTCCTCTCGCTGCGCCGGCTGATGGATTCGGGGGAGGCTACGAGCGGCAAGCGGGCGCTGCTGCTGGCCTTCGGCTCGGGCATCACCGTGGCCGCGGCGAGCTACCGGTTCTGACCATGGCCGACCAGGCTGATGAAGCACGATTGCTCGAGAAGCTGCGCCGCATCCAGGCGCTCTTCGAGGGCGCAGCGACCCAGGGAGAGCGCGTCGCCGCCGAGGAGGCGCTCAAGCGCGTCCGGGCGCGGCTGCACGAGCTGCCGAAGAGCGCGGTCCTGGAGGAGTTCCAGTTCAGCCTCCACGACCCCTGGTCCTACCGCTTGTTCTCGGCGCTGCTGCGCCGCTACGACATCCGCCCCTATCGCTACCGCGGGCAGCGGCGCACCACGATCATGTGCCGCGTCGACCGGGCCTTCCTCGACAAGACGCTCTGGCCGGAGTTCGGCGAGCTGCAGAAGACGCTCCATGCCCACCTCGACGAGGTCGCGGCGCGGATCATCGCTCAGGCGGTCCACGGCGACGCCTCCGAGCCCAGCGAGATGGAGGCGC
>JACRCT010000044.1 GCA_016218885.1 Deltaproteobacteria bacterium
CTCCCACCACCGCCACCTTGTGGCCGTTCTTGGGGGCTGGCTCGAGCCTGGGCATCACTCCCAGAGCCTTGGCCTTGGCGACCAGCGCGGCCTGCACCGCGGGGATCTCCACGGGCCGGTCGAACTTCTGGTGCACGCACTTGGCCTGGCAGAAGCGATCCGGGCAGACCACGCCGCAGATTCCGCCCAGCGGGTTGAGGGACATGATCTCCGCGGCGGAGCGCTGGATGTCGCCCTTGCGGAACAGGCGGGCGGACATGATGAAGTCGGCGGGCGAGCAGTTGGCCGGGCAGCCGTCGCGGCAGGGCTTCTCTTCGCAGGACTCGCAGCGCGCGAGCTCGCTCTTGAGCTGGGCATCGGTGAGCAGGTGAGTAGTCATCGCTTTACTCGTTCCCTTGGGAAGGGCCTTCGATGGGATGGGAAGGAAACGGAACGGGGGCGAGCCTCGCGGCGCGCCCCCGTCCCCGAAGGTGAAGTCTACAGCGCCGCGAACCGCTTCCAGGTCTCGGGCGAGAGCTTCGCCGCCCGCTCGCTGACCTCCTCCCAGTCGAGCGTCTTGAGCTTCTTGTCGTGCATCAGGATCTTGCCGTCGACGATGGTGGTGTTGATGGGCTCGGCGGCCACCCCGAAAATCACGTGGCCCAGCACGTTGTCGGGCGTCAGCGGGGTGAAGGGGATGTGGTCGGAGACGATGAGGTCGGCGGGAGCGCCCACCGCGATGCGGCCCAGCGGCTTGCCGAAGAAGGCGCTGGCGATCTCGGCGTTGGTCTTGAGCAGCGCCAGGGCCGCCTCCACGAAGCCGACCCGCGAGTCCTTGTGCTCGTGGTGGCGCAGCCACAGCGCGGCGCGGACCTCCTCGCGCATGTCGCTGGTCATGCCGTCGGTGCCCAGGCCCACGCGGATGCCCCGGCCGATCATGTCCAGGATGCGCGCCGCGCCCACCGCGTTGTTCATGTTCGACTGCGGGTTGTGGACGACGATGGTGTTGGTCTCGCGCAAGAGGTCGATCTCGCGGTCGTCCACGTGGATGCAGTGGATGGCCATGGACTTGGGGCCCAGGCCGCCGGCGGCGTGCAGGCGCTCGACCACGCGCTTGCCGTACTTCTGCACGCTGTCGTCCTCGTCGGCCTTGTCCTCGGCGACGTGCACGTGCAGGCCGGTGTCGAACTCCTTGGCCAGCTCGATGCTGCGGGCCAGGGTCTTCTCTCCCACGGTCATGGCGGCGTGCAGGCCGACCAGGCCGTGCAGGCGGCCCGACTTGTCGCGCTTGACGCGCTTGAGCCACTCGCGGCTCTCCTTGAGCCCCTCGTCGGCCCCCTGCTCGCCGTTGCGGTCGGTGATCTCGTAGCAGAGCGAGGCGCGGATGCCGGTCTTCTTCACCACGTCGCCGATGCCGCCCAGGCTGCCCAGGATGGCGCTGGGAGAGGCGTGGTGGTCGAGCAGGGTGGTGGTGCCGGCGCGGATGGCGCGGGCGATGGGGATGAGCGCCGAAAGCTCTACGTCCTCGAGGGTGAGGGCGCGGTCGAGCTTCCACCACAGGTTCTCTAGGATCTGGACGAAGTTCTCCGAGGGCTTGCAGGAGATCCCGCAGGCGAAGGTCGAATACAGATGGTGGTGGGCGCAGATGAAGCCGGGGAGGATGGTCCGACCCTTGGCGTCGATGAAGCGCGCCTCGGGGTAACGGGCCTTCAGGTCCTCGGTGGCGCCGATCTCCTTGACCGTGGTCCCTTCGATGAGGACTCCACCCTTCTCGATGACGCGGTTGTCCTCGCCCAGCGTCACGACCCACCCGTTGCCCACCAGCTTCTGATCAGTGTTCGCCATCGCTGCCTTCCTTGGTTGAGAAACGGACGGGCCAGTCTCGGCTTGGCGTGGCGAGGCGTCAAGAAGCGCCCTCGGTGGAGCGGGTCTCTATGGGCAGGGCGCTTCCCGGTGCCCGCCTCCTGCCGGCATGGCGTGCTCGCGACGAGAGGGCAGAGAGCGCCCGCAAGGGTAGACTCGGTGGCGCCCATGGTTCCCGAGCTCCTGCTGCCGACGCCCGAAGGAATCGCTCCCCTGGCCCTCCACTTCGCCCCGAGCCGTGGGCGCTTTTGGGGCACGGTGCTCGTCTACCCGGGGATGGGGGCGGCCAAGGAGGTGCAGGTCAAGGAGTGCAGGGCGCTGGCGGAGGCGGGGCTCTTGGCGGTAGCGGTCGACGCGGTGGGGCATGGCGGCCGGCGCTGGCGTGACTTCGAGGCGCGGATGAGCTCGCCGCAGGCGCACGCGCACTTCCTGGAGATGATCGACCGCTCAGCGCGCGAGGTCCCGGCGATCCTCGACGGCCTGAAGGCGCTGCTCGGGGACGCGACCGGGCGCTTTGGAATCACCGGGATCTCCATGGGGGGGTTCATCGCCTTCGCCGCGGCGGCGCACGAGCCCAGGCTCGAGGTGATCGTCCCGGTGCTCGGCTCGCCCGACTGGTCGGTGTGCGCACGGGGCGACGAGGCCCTGCTCGCCCACAGCCCGCATCGGTCTCCCGGGGCCTTCGCGCCGCGCCCGCTGCTCGCGCTCAATGCCGGCCGGGATCGGAACGTGCCGCCGGAGCCGACCCGCGAGTTCGTCGAGGAGCTGCTGCGCCCGCTCTACTCAGGGGAGCTCGGGTCTCGGCTCGAGTACCACGAGTACCCCGAGTCCGAGCACCAGATGCGGCCGGAAGACTGGGAGGACCTGTGGGGGAGAGTGGTGTCGTGGATGGGGCGCTACTTGCCGGCACCCATCGCCATCGAGCCGCGCCTCTAGTGCTTCGCTTGGTGTTCAAGAAGGTCAGAGACGACGCTCGTGGTCATCCACGGTCTTCTTGACTTCCAGCTGGGACACTATGGTGTCCCGCAGTTGGTGGATCGCGGTGGTGACGGCGACGAGCTCGGTTGCCAGGCGCATCTCCGATTCGTTCTGGCGCCGCTCCAGACGATCGAGACGCTCGTTGGCGGTGTCGAGGCGCTCATTGGTCTTGCGGACCTCGCCCACATTGGTATCGAGACGCTCGTTGGTCTTGCGCAGCTCGTCGCGGATCTGCTTGAGGACCTCGATGGTCATGTTCTCTGCATCGCCCATGGCGACTCAAGGATACGAGTGGCCCGAGGGTCGTTCTACCTTCTGGGCTTGGACACCCGCACTGGCGGCCCGAGCAGCATGGGGGCCCCCGGCTGCAGGGCCGCGAAGCGCTCGATCTCCTCGAGCATCAAGCCGTCGCGCAGGCCCCGGCGGACGATCTTGATCGTCCGCGACTTGAGGTGCGCGGCGAGCTCCTCGAGGATCACCGCTCCGGCGACGATGATCTCCGCGCGACGCTCCTCGATGCCGGGTGTCTTGCGGCGGCGGGCCAGGCTCATCTTGCGCAGCGAGACCGAGGCGCGGGCGAGCTCGCGAACGGTGAAGCTGGTGCGCAGGTGCTGGGGGCCGGCGCGGGGAGAGCGGGGTGTGCTGGGGCGGCGGCGGATGAAGTTGGCCAGGGCGCCGATGGTCCCAGCGCTGCCGATGATCCGCCCCCAGGAGCCGAAGAGCTCGGTGGGCAAGGTCTGCGCGAGGCAGGCGCGCACGTGCTCGCGCATCGCCCGCTCGTGCCCCGGAAGCAGGGGGTCGGAAAGGCAGAACATCTCAGTCATCCGCACCGAGCCCAGGGGCACAGATACGCCGAAACGGACCTCCCCGTTCTCCACCAGGCTGATCTCGGTGGAGCCGCCGCCGATGTCGGCCAGGGCGAGCCGCTCGGCGGTGGGCTCCAGCCCCGAGAGCACCCCGCGGGCGATGAGCTTGGCCTCCTCGGTGCCGCTGATGATCTCCAGGCGCAAGCCGGTGGCCTTCTCCACCTCCCGGGTGAAGGCGTCACCGTTGGCGGCTTCGCGCACCGCGCAGGTGGCGACGGCGCGCACTCGCAGGGCGCCGTGCTTGCGCGCCGTGCTGGCGTAGCGCCCCAGGGTATCGAGGGCCTGGCGGATCGCCTCGGTCGAGAGCACGCCGGTGCGGAAGACCTCCTCGCCCAGCCGCACGGGTTCGCGCTCGTCGTGGACTACGGCGAAGGAGCCGTCCTGAAAGACCCGCGCGACCTGCACGCGGATGGCGTTTGAGCCGACATCGATGACCCCAAGGCAGGCCCGGACGGGCAGGGGCGAATCGATCTCGAGCACGTTCTCCGGTTGCCTCAAGGGGCCTACCTCGGGTCCGGCGGCGCGCGGCCGAAGCAGGCCGAGCGCGAGGCCTAACATTGCCCAGGCCCTGAGAATTCCGCCTGCCCGGGCGGCCGGACTGCCTCCGGGCGACCGGAAGCGTTCGCGCCCGGAACCGCGACCCTGTCTAACCCGGCGCCCGAAGGCCGGTCAAGGAATGGCGCTCGCACCGCAGAAATGCCCGATCTGCGGCTGCGAAGGGGAGGTTGCGACCGGTCACGGCGCGCGGCCGCTCAGCGAGACTCGATGATTCCCGTGACAGGGTCGAACCAGTAGCAGCCGAAGGGTCGGCCGGCGTTGTCCCAGGATGGATCGACCTGGCCGTCGCGAAGGGCGAAGAAGGCGAAAGAGGCGCCTTCCAATGGGTCCCCCGGCCCGAAGGGGATGCGCGCGGATGCCTGCCCATGCGAGAGGTCCATCTTCACGTCGCGGGTCTCGAGCCAGTGGGTGCCCCGTCGCTGGTCCCCGACTCTCACCCAGACCGTGGGATGCTCGATGAGCGGGCCGCTGTAGCGCAGGTGAAGTGTGCCCCCTCCCTTGCCGTCGGGCTTGAAGGACGCCTCGACGGGTGCCCCAGCGCTCTGCGCCACCACGTCGTTGCGCGCCGACGACACGGAGGGTTCGCCCTTCGCGGGTCGCAGCCCAGCGTGCTTGCCATTCCTGGCCATCGAGTTCCCTCCCCGAGATCTGAAGGCGCCGAGGATAGCACTCACCGCCGGAGCCCCGGTTTGGCCGGGGCCCGTGGTGGGGCGGGGAGTCTGCTCGGGGACACCGTGCGGGCAGGCTCCGCCTCGCGCGCATGTCCAAGCGCGGGCCGTCGGCTCCTGGACAGGGCGGGCTCAAGTCCACAACGTTCTGAAGGAACGTGCCGGGCGCGGCGCGTGAGCTTCGAAAGCAGCCTCGGGGGAGGTAGGGTCCGGGGCTGCGCGAGAGGAGACGGAGACGGATGGCTCGCAAGACCACCAGCACGGGAAAGGGCAGCACCAGCGTGCGCCAGGCCGGGCACATGGGGGGCAAGAAGGTGCAGCACGAGCGCGACTTGCGCGACACCAAGAGAGTCCGCGGCAAGGCCTACGACAAACCGGGGCCGGCCAAGGGGAGCGCCTTCGGTATCGCGGCAATCACCCGCGCTCTCGAGGGGCTCGACTTTCCGGTGAACAAGCGCGACGTCCTCAAGAAGGCCCGGCACCAGAAGGTCGAATACCGCAAGGGCCAGCCGGTGGACCTGCATCGCATCATCTCGGACCTCGACACCCAGGAGTTCCCGTCGATGGCCAACATCGTTCGGGCGGTGAGCGGGGCGCTCAAGACCGAGGGGCTGAGCAAGTAGGCACTGGGCCTGTCCGCTGAAGGAGAGGCCAAGCAACGGGTCCGGCGCGTGGGCGTTCAGTACCGCTGGGTCCACTCGAGCTTGACGCCCTCGAAGGGCGCGAACTGGCGGCAGATACCCGATACGCACTTGAGTGAGCCGCGCTGCTGGCCGACGAAGAGTCGCACGCTGGCGTCCGACTGGTACTTCACCAGCAGCGATCCATTGAAGAAGAGTGGCTCCTCGTCAGAGCGAACCTGTCCCTTTTGGCCGGTGTACTCGACACCGAAGCCGGCCACGACATAGGGCGAGTACTTGGCGGCCAAGCTGAGCTCGGCCTCGCTCCAGGGTTCGGGGACGCCGTCCTGGGTGTTCTCCGTGGTGTGGAATCGCCGCCGGTAGAGCCCCTCGATCTCCAGCGACCAGGGCCCGCTGAGCGCCTTGGCGGCGGACCCCTCGACGTGGAACTCGCGGTAGTACAGCGCCCCGTCCTCGTCTTGCCAGTCACGGCGCGCTCCTGCGGAGGCGAAGAGGTGCGAGCGGTGCTCGTCGAAGTAGATCTCTGCGCCGGCCATGCCGTCGACCACGTCGTTGCGCAGCCGCTGCAGACGCTCGCCCCGGGTGGCCCAGTAGCCGACGGCGCCCCACGCGGTGAGCCAGGGCGCGACCAGCCCGTTGACCCTCGCGCGGCCGCCGCTGACGTGCTCGTTGAAGCTGCCGTAGCGGTTGTCGGCGGTCAGGCCTTCGGTGGTCGGCGGCGCCGAGTACTGCAGGAAGCGAAAGGCATCAGCCTGGGTGGAATGCACCGTCGCCAGCAGAGCCTTGAACTCGCGGTAGTGCTGCCATTCGACGACCCCATTCACCGGGCCCCAGATGCCGCTGACGCTGCCGTAGAAGGCGTAGCCGTCCTCGTCGTCGACACGCTGATAGGCGCCCTCCACATACGCGGCACCGGACCCCTTGGGGAAGCTCAACGACGCCGATCCGCCACCCACGTCGAGGATGCGTGCGCCCCGAACCCCGCTGGTCTGATCGAGGGTGCTGGGTCGAAGCATGTGCACTCCCTGCAGCGAGATCGAGCCCAGGCTTCCGCTTCCCTCCAGGCGGCCACCGAAGAGCCTGTCCTGCCGGAACACCGGAACCTCCTCGATTCCCCTGGCGCGCTCGGCCACCGAGGGATCGACCGGATAGAGCGTCTGGCCGGTGCCTTCGTCAACGCGGACTGGGTTGGCGACGCCCCCTGCCAGCGTGGCGCTGAACCAGCCCAGCCGCGCCAGCACCTTGCCTCCGAGCAGGGTGCTGTCCGAGGAGAGCTCGTCGTCCTTGCGCATCGATAGGACCAAACCTCGTCCCAGAGAGACGTAGCTGTCCCCCGCGGTGACCTCGAGCATGGGGCTGGAGAAGGTGAGGAAGGACTTGCCCAGCCAGATCGAGTCCCGATGGCGGCTGCGCAGCCGCTCCCAGTACCTGCTCTGCAGCCTGTTGACCTCGCTCGAATCGTTGGGATCCGTGGCGTGCTTCAGGGCCAGCGCCGCGGGATCGGGCTGGGCAACGAACGCCGCGGTGTCCAGGCGCACCGCGCCGACCAGCCGCCACCAGGAGAGCTGGATGTTGACGCGGTTGAAGAGGTCGCCGAAGTCGTCGTCGTAGTCGAGGTTGTTGCGGTTGTCCCCATGCCAATTGCCGACCGTCGTCGCGGTGAGGTCCAGGCGCAGCGTGCGCTCGGAGAGCTGCGTGAGCTCGAGCGCGCGCGCCTGCGCCGGCCAGACGAGCGCCGCTGCGAGCACGGCGAGGCCCAGGGGCGACAGCCTCCGCCTGACGTCGCGACTCATGGAGCGCTGCTGGCGGCGGGCACGGAAGCGGGAGCTTCCCCGGGGCTGGGCTGCTGCTCCTGCAGCTGCTGGGGAGCGGCGGCCGGCGGGGGCTGGGCTGCCTTGGCGATGAGTTCCTGGACGGCCTTTTCCAGCATGACCTCGTCACCCGAGTTGTACCCCTCTCGGGCGCTGGCGACCCGCCCGTCCTTGCCGATGAGCACGGTGTAGGGCGCCGAGCGGTGCGGGTTGTAGACACTCACCGCCCGAGTCTCCTCGTCAAGCAGGATTGGGAAGCGCACACCCCGAGTGGCCGCCGTCGGTCCGACCTGGGCCACGGTCTCCGGTCCGTCCATGGAGATGCCGATCACCAGCAACTCATCCCGATAGCGCTCGGACATGGCTTGCAGGTGGGGCATCGCCGCCAGGCAGGGCACACACCAGGTGGCCCAGAAGTCGAGCACGAGGACCTTCTTGCCCAGGTGCTCCGAGAGCGTGAAGGTGGTCCCGTCGATCGTCCGGAGGGTGAAGTCGGCGGCCTCGGTCGCGGCGTGTCGGCCCTGGGCCGCCGTGCTGGTGGCGCAGGCGGCGGCCAACGCGAGAGGCAAGAGGAGCAGGAGGTGGCGGCGCACGGTCTCTCCGACAGGCTAGTTTCGGACGCACTGGCCCTGGGCGTTACACCTCTGGTTCACGGGGCAGACCGCGGTCGGGCAGCGGGTGAAGTCGTCCATCCCTTCGTGGATGCATTGGTTGTCCCCGTCGTCCGCGCCCATGCAGATGCCCACGATCTTCATGGTGCGAGCATCGATGAACGCGTGGAAGGGCGTCGCCTCCTCCGGGAAGAACAGGCCCCATTGGAAGCCGGGATCCACGGTAATGGCGAACTCGATGCCGTACGTGGTCATCCACCAGCTGACGTCGTCCCTCCTCGCCGGATTGCCGCTCTCGTCCTGGAAGAGGGAGGTGTAGCAGGCCAGCCCCTTGGCAGCGTAGGTCCGGCAGAGTTCGGTCAGCTCCGGCGCTTCGCCCTTGCAGACCGAGCACCAGCGCGCGGAGACGTCGACGAAGAGCGTCTTGGTGCCCTTGGTCCCGTCGGGATCGTGGAAGTCGGCAAGGCTCACCGTGCTCCAAGCCGTGCTCTTCGTGCCCTTGGGGAAGCCGCTGAGCACGATGTTGTCGACGGTGTCTCCGATCGCCGTTCCGTAGGGGCCTGGGGGATAGGCAAAGCCGGCGTCCTGGCGGATCAGCCCCGGATCTTGGGCGTCGAGCCCCGGCCCCGCGTCCTCGCCAGAAGGGAGCTCTCCTGCGTCGAGGGGGATGATCGCCTCGGCGTCGAGTCCGGCCACTGGGGGAGGGGGAGGCTTGGACTCACCGCACGCCAGGGCGAGCCCCACTGCGACGACGGCGGCGAGGATCAACGAACCCATCTGGCGCATGCGCGACTCCCGGCAGGGTGAACACCAAAAGCCGGCAGTCTAGCTTTCGACAGGGAACTCAGTCTACGCTCCCCCCCACCTGAAAATGCCGGACGAGGCCCGACGCCATGAACAAGCAGCTGCTGCTCATCATCTTTCTCGTCGCCTCCGCGGCGATCGGCCTGCGCTGTGGTGGGGGCCATGAGACCCCGACCGACGCCGCGATGGTCTCTGTGGACGCCGAGACGATCCCTTGGGACGCGGACGTTCCTCCGGACGCGGCAGCGCAGGCCCCTGACACCGGTCCGCGCCCTTGTGACCCCAGCCAGTGCGCCCTGGGCAACGTCTGCGCGCAGAACCGCTGCATGCTCACCTGCGCTCGGCACACCGAATGCCCCGGCGGCTACGATTGCCGGTCCATCGAGGGGACGCAGGTGTGCGTAGAGAACGGCAAGCTCTTCGGGAAGGGCATGTTCGGCTACAGCTGCGGAGCGGCCACCGCGAAGTGCGCCGAAGGCTTCCGCTGCGTGGGGCCGAAGCTCGACCCCACCTCCTACTGCACCCGCTCGCCTTGCGTCGACGACTCGGAGTGCCCGGGCAACTACTACTGCACCGACATCGACGATGAGGCCGCTTCCGACCAGCCGGATGCCGGCAGAGCGATCGACACTGGATACCATTCGCCGCCGACCGTGAAGGTCTGCCTCAAGCGCGACTTCTGCGCGCCCGCGACCGGGCTTTTGGACTGCAACAGGTCGGACGCCGTCTTCGCCCAGGACGAGCAGGGTCAGGGCTGGTGCCTGAGGAGCTGCAGCGGCATCGATCCCAACGGATGTGGAGGGGGCAACGGCTGCTACGCGACCGACGGCGGCTTCCAATGCTGGCCGCGCAGCAAGACCTGCGCCCCGACCAAGACGTTCTGCTCGCGCTGCACCTCCTCGGCCGACTGCCCGGAGGGAGGCCTGTGCTTCGAGGCCAGCGGCTTCACCAAGGAGCGCTTGTGCACCAAGCCTTGCCAGGCGACCGAGGACTGCAACCCGGCAACGCTTCCCGACGACCGTGTGGCCGGCGCTTGCTTCGAGACGACGTCCTGGGGAGTGCAGTGCTTGCCGGAGACGGCAGACGACGAAGACCCCATCTTCCCGCTGAGCTGCTGGTGGCCGCTCGACTACTAATCCCGACCTTCGCATTCTGAGCCCGTTTTTCGAGTGGAGTGGCCTTGGCAGCGCAAGCTGGTCAGGCCACGCTTGCCCGTCTCCTCGACCTCCTCTCCAGAGGAGGGGCTCAATGGTGCGAGAGTCGGGCTGGCAGGTGCTCGCGGCCTCACTGCTCCCCGTCACGACGGAGCGCCGCCGCCACCGCGTGGGCGAGCTCGTGGGGCGGCAGGGGCTTGAGGAGCACCTGCCGTACGCCCAGCGACTGGGCTCCGTCCGCGGGGATGGACTCGCTATAGCCCGTGCACAGGAGGATCGGCAGCTCGGGACGCACTTCGTGGATCTCGCGCGCCAGAGTCAGCCCCGTGACGTGGGGCATGGTCTGGTCGGTGACCACGAGATCGAAGGCTTCGGGCTTCTCCTCGAACAGGTCGAGGGCGTCGCTGGGGTTGCTCAGCGAGACCACTTGGTAGCCGAGACCTTCCAGAATCTGCTTTCCCAGGCGCGCCAGGGGCGGCTCGTCGTCCACGAAGAGGATGCGGCCAATGCCGCGGGGGGCGCTGCTGGGAGCGGTGACCACCGCCGGCGGCTCCTCGAGGTGGCGGGGGAGCCAGACGTCGACCGTGGTCCCGAGGCCTGGCTCGCTGGTCACGCTGATCGCCCCGCCCGACTGCAGCACGATGCCGTGGACGACGGGCAGCCCCAACCCTGTCCCGTCACCCGCCATCTTGGTGGTGAAGTAGGGCTCGAAGACGCGCTCCAGGGTGCCCGCGTCCATCCCATGGCCGGTGTCCTGTACCCGTATCCGGACATAGGGCCCGGCGCGCAACCCGGTCACCGAGGCCGCGAGCAGCGCGTCCGCGTGCAGCACCTCGCAGCAGACGGACAGGACCCCGCCGCGCTCGCGCATCGCTTGGGCGGCGTTGGTGCATAGGTTCATGACGATCTGATGGATCTGGGTGGGGTCGCCCAGCACGAAGTCGTCCTTGGCCGCGAGCTGGCTGCGGATGGCGATGGTCGACGGGAGCGTCGCTCGCAAGAGCTTGAGCGCCTCCTTGGCCAGCACCGAGACCTGCAACGGCGAAAGGCGGTGCTCGGTGCGGCGGCTGAAGGCGAGGATCTGCTTGACCAGATCGCGAGCCCGCTGGCTGGCGGTGACCACCTCCTGCAGGTCGGGCCGCGCCGGGTGGTCCTCGGGAAGCTGGCTCTGCGCCAGGGTGGTGAACCCCATGATCGCCGCGAGGATGTTGTTGAAGTCGTGGGCGATGCCGCCCGCCAGCGTCCCCAGCGCCTCCATCTTCTGGCTCTGGCGCAGCTGCCGCTCGAGCCGGCGCTGCTCGGTCACGTCGCGGTACACGGCGACGTAGCCGGTGATCTGCCCGCTCTGCTCGCGCAGCGCCGCCAACGAGGCCTCCACCTCCAGCGCCGGGCCCTCCTTGCGCCGCAGCAGCACCGCGCCCATCCACTGGCCCTGGGCCCTCAGGAGCGCCGCGCCCGCGGCGTCGGCGCCGTCGTGCACGATGGCCAGGGGGCGGCCCAGCGCCTCGTCACGGGCATAGCCGGTAAGCCCCTCGAAGGCGGGGTTGACGTACTCGATGAGCCGGTCGGCATCGGTGATGGCGACGCACTCGCGGGTCTGCTCGATCGCCGCCCACAGCCGACGTAGCGTCGCCTCGGCCCGTCGCCGCTCGCTGACGTCGTGCACGATGGCGTAGAGCAGCGACAGGCCGTGGATGCGGATGGGACCGCAGTGGACCTCCACCTCGCGGCGCTCGCCGCTGGCCAGCAGGGCCACCGAGTTGATGCGCAGCGGCGTCTGCAGCGCCCGCTCCCACTCGGCCAGCACCCATGGCCCGGGCGACAGCTCGAGGTCCGCGACCTTCATCGACAGCAGGTGGTGGCGCGGGTAGCCGTAGAAGCCGCAGGCCGCGGCGTTGCTGTCGACCACCGTTCCGGTTTGCGGCTCGACCAGCATCATCACCGTATGGCTGTCCTCGAAGAGGCTGCGGTACCGCGCCTCGGACTCCTGCAGCGCCAGCTCCGATCGGTGGCGTGACGAGATGTCGCGCAGGAGCATGAGCACCGTGTGCACCTCGTCGTCATCCCCCCGCTCGGCCACGAAGCGGCCGTCGACCGAGACGGACTGGCCGCTGGGAAGGGTGAACTCGATCTCGCTGAGCTCCGAGGCGCCGCTGAAGGCCTGCTCGAGGGCGACGGCGAGCTGAGCGGCCAGCGGGAACGAGCCCTCGAGATCGCGCAGGCGGTGCCCGATGAGCTCCTCGGCGGGGTGGCGGAAGACCTGCCTGAACGAAGGGCTGAGGTAGAGGATTCTCCCCTGGCGATCGAACCGGCCCACGACATCGGGCAGGTGCTCGACCAGGGCTCGGAACTGGCTCTCGCGCTCGCGCAGCGCACGCTCGGCCCGGATCTGCTCGGTGATCTCCGCGAAGTGGTAGACCCGACCCACCACGCGGCCATCCAGCCTCTGAGGCCTGGTGGTGACGGCGATGACGCGGCCGTCCTTGAGGTCGACCGTGTACTGCTGTCGCAGCCCCAGCTCAGACGCCGAGAGCTGCAGCTGGGCCAGCATCTCCTCGGGCCGCTCGGCTTGGGCCACCATGTGCCGCAGGGCATCCTCGCCGAGCAGGAGTGGAGTCCCGTCCGGCACTCGCCAGATCTCCAGGAAGCACTTGTTGACCCGGGTGATCATCCCCTCGCTGTGAATCATCAGGACGCCGTCGGGGGACGCCTCCAGGATCGCCGACAGGTCGGCTTGGGCTGCTCGCAGCAGGCCGCGGGTGACCTGCTCAGGAGTGGCGTCGGTGAGGGTCCCGAAGGCTCCGATGACCCGGCCCGCGGCATCGCGCCGCGGCACGACGCGGACGAAAGCCTTGCGGATGCTGCCATCAAGGTGAACGAACCGTCGCTCGAAGAGGGAAGGTCCGTCGATCCCCCGGAACTGCACGTCGCGAAGATGCTCCTCGCGATCCTCGGGTGGGAGGAAATCGGTGATCGGTCGGCCGATCACCTCCTCGACCTTGCGCCCGAGCATCGCCGCCCCGTGCTGGTTGAGGGCAGTGACGACCGAGCCGGGCCCCAGGGTGCACAGCCCTTCCTGCGCGGTGTCGACGAAGTCGCCGACCTGGGCTTCGCTCACCCGCAGCTTCTCGGTTCGTCGGATGCGGTCCAGGGCGAGAGCGACGAGCTGGGCGAATGCCTGGGCCGTGAGCGCATCGGTGCTCGAGAACCCGCCCGGCTTGTGGCCGAGGGCGAGCAGACCCTGGGCCGCACCCCCGATTTCGAGCGGGACCACGAGCAGCCTCGGCGGCGGCGATGCTTCGGGTCGTGGCGGGGCTGCGGTGCGGTCGGCAGGCTCGTCGCCGATAATCAACGTCTTGCGCCGCTCGAGCACGGCCTCGAGGACATGGCCGGCCGCGAGGTGGGTCGCCAGGGGAGCCCCCGAGCCAGTCCGCTCGGCGATGGTCTCCAGGGCGCCGTCCGAGGCTCGAAGGGCGACGAACCCGTCCGCGGCGTCGAGGCGGGCGAGGCAGGCCCCGAGGATCTGCCGTGCGGCTTCGCGCAGGTCGGCGCACTCGAGGGCGGCGCGCGCACCGGCCAGGAAGGCCTGAGGCTCGGCAGCCTCGAACCCGCGGCGCCCCGGTGCTTTCCCAGGCTCGGCCGCTCTCAGCTCATCGTCGCGGTGCATCAAGGTGCGGCGATGTTCGCATGGAGTCAAACGCCCGAACAACTCCGGACCCGGAGGGGCGCGTCAGAACCCTGACGCGCCCGCCTCCGCGAGGTAGGCTCTGGCACCCATTCCGAGGAGGCGCCCATGGCGTTCGAGCTGAAGAAGCTGTTGACCGACGTCTTCCACACGCAGCCGGGCGAGGTCGTGGTGGTGGCCTGCGACGTGCCTCACGGCGCTCTGGCCGATCATGAGAAGTGGAAGGACCGGCGGGCCATGGCCGCGCAGTGGCGCGAGGCGTTCGTCGAGCTCGGCCGCGCGGGCGGGTTCGAGACCAGGCCCCTGCTGACCTTCGAGGCCACCGGCGCGAGCGGGGCCGACTTGCCGGCGAAGGCGCTGCTGGGCGGCCAGACGGCGACGACCATGGACGAGGCGCTGCTCTCCTCGACGCTGGCGGTCTTCCTGACTCAGTACTCGGCGACCGCCGCGCTGGACGCCTTCTGCCGCCGCAAGGAGGACTTCCGCGCCGCCTCGCTGCCCGGGCTGGAGCGGCGCATGGAGCAGAGCGCGCTGGCCGCCGACTATGGCGAGGTGGCGCGGCGCTGCCGCATCCTCGACGAGATACTCAAGGGGGCGGAGCGGCTCGAAGTGCGCTTCTCCACCGGCCACCGCTGCGCCTTTGACCTGCGCTGGCGCAAGCCCGAGGTCGATGATGGCTACCTGCCGCGCGGCAAGCCAGGCGATCGCATCATCAATCTGCCCTCGGGCGAGACCTTCATCGTCCCCTACGAGGGCGAGCGAGCGGGTGAGCCGTCGCGCACCGAAGGCGAGCTGCCGATCAAGCGCGAGGGCGAGCAGATCGTGCTGGAGGTGACGGCCAATCGCATCGCGAAGGTGGAGGGGGCAGGCCCCCAAGCCGAGCGTCTGCGCGGCTACTTCGCGGTGGACGCGGCGCGAGCCAACATCGCCGAGGTCGCCTTCGGCTGCAACGACTGGGCGGTGGTCACCGGCAACGTCCTCGAGGACGAGAAGGCCGGGTTCCACTGGGCCTACGGCCGCTCGGATCACCTGGGAGGGACGGTGGGGGTGAAGGCTTTCCTCAAGCCCGAGAACGTGGTGCACCACGACGTGGTCTACGCCAAGGGCAACCCCATCCAGGTCGCTGAGGCGGTGGTGGTGGGCCCCGCCGGCCGCCGCGAGGTCATTCGCGACGGGGCCTACCGCGTCTTCTAGGTCGCGAGGAGCACGCGATGCCGGAGCTGCCCGAGGTCGAGCACGCGGCGCGCTCGCTGCGCGCCTGGATGCAGGGCCGCTGCATCGTGCGCGCGGCGGCGGAGCGGGGCCGGGTGCTGCGCGACGAGGACCCGCGTCGGTTCGCGCGGGTATTGTCCGGGCGGACCCTCGAGTCGGTGGAGCGCCGCGGCAAATACCTGCTGCTCATCTTCGACCGCGAAGTCGGTCTGCTGAGCCACCTGGGGATGACCGGCAAGCTCGTGCTGCGTGAGGCGGGCGAGGTCGAGCCGTACAGCCGCGCGCGGTTCGAGCTGCAGGGGGGGCAGGTGGTCCACTTCCGCGACCCTCGCAAGTTCGGGCGGCTGCGCCTCGCGCCCGCCCGCCGACTCGCTCAGCAGCCGGAGATCGCCGCGCTCGGCCCTGACGCCTGGGAAGAGCCGCCGACGCTGCGCTCGCTCTCGGAGAGCCTGGGACGGACGAAGCGGCCGGTGAAGCTGGCGCTCATGGATCAGTCGGTGATCGCCGGTCTGGGGAACATCCAGGTCGCCGAGGCCCTCTTTCGCGCTCACGTGAGCCCGCGCCGTCGAGCGGACCAGCTGCGTCCCGAAGAGCTCGGCCGTCTGGCCACCGCCATCCGCGAGAGCCTCGCCTTCACCCTGGCCCGCCTGACCCCTGTGCAAGGCGACGTCAGCTACGTCGAGGAGCCGGGGGCGGCCAACCCCTTCCTCATCTATGGGAAGGCCGGCGAGCCCTGCCCGCTGTGCGGCGAGAAGCTGCGCTCGTTCTCGCAGGGCGGGCGGACGACGCACTGGTGCCCCAGGTGCCAGAGGTAGCAGCCGTCCTCCGCTCACCCCTCCCCGTGCTCCGCGGTCGCCTTCAACCGCTCGAGCCGCGCCGCGTCCGGCCGCACGAGGACGGTCTTGTCCTGGCTGTAGACGACCGCGCCTGGTGCTCCCTTCTGGCGGTGCACGTACTTGACCCTCGTCCAGGTCACCTCCACCGCGTCGCCGCGCGACTCGCAGTGGTGCGCGGCCAGCAGGGCGGCGTCGCGGAGAGTCTCGTCGGCGAGCGCCTCCTCGCGCTCCAGGGGCACGACGACGTGGGCTCCGGGGACGCCGCGAGCGTGCATCCACACGTCATTGCCCCTGGAGTGCCGGAAGGTGAGCCCGTCGTTCTCTCTCGCCCCGCGGCCCACGCGGATGCGCTGGCCCGATCCCGACAGGAACTCGCGATAGGGGAGGGCAGGCCCCGCTCGCCGGCGGCGCCCGGGCAGGGCCGGCCTCTGCGGTCCCGGCGCTTGCCGCAGCAGCTCCTCCTCGCTCAGCGCGGCGACCGCGGCGAGGCGCTCCTCGAGAGTCGTGCGCTCGGTGCGTAACGCCTCGAGGCGCGTTCGGGCACGGGTCTGGCCGGCGAGCAGGCGGCGATATTGATGGAACTCGCGCTCCAGCGACTGCTGGGGCGTCCGGGTGGGGTCGAGGGCGATGGTCACCTCCTGGACACCCGTCTCGCTGTACTCGGTGAGCGTCACCTCCTTCATTCCCCGGCGCAGCTTGCCGAGACTGGTCTTGAGCATCTCTCCGCGGCGGCGGTGCTCTTCGGCCCGGCCGGCGCGCTCCACGTCGCCCTCGACCTTGCCGATGGTCCGCACCAGGCGCTGCAGCTTGCTCTTGAACGAGGTGGTGAGGACGCGCCGGCGCTCCTCGGCCATCTCATGGTGCTCGCGCCCCGCGTACGCCGCGGCGAT
Organism: Deltaproteobacteria bacterium; assembly: GCA_016218885.1. Lineage (GTDB taxonomy): Bacteria > Myxococcota > Myxococcia > Myxococcales > UBA5297 > JACRCT01. The sequence goes on from JACRCT010000044.1 coordinate 16,557, forward strand.
GGCTGCCGAGACCGCGAAGGGCGTGCCGGTGGAGGTAGAGGAAGCGAAGCGCGAAGCCTCGTCCTCGGGGGCGGGAGCGCTCCTCGCCAGCAGGGGCACGTAGGGCCGCCCGGGTCGGTTGTCGCGCTTCTCCGAGAGGTTGGGGACCGCGCTGCCCAGGACGAGGCCGCGCTCGTCGATCAGGAACAGGTTGCCGTGCCGCCCCGTGAGCTCGGCCACCAGGGCGTGGCGGCCGCCTGCCTCCTTGCCAGAGAAGCGCAGCGTCACCACCCGCTCCCCGGGAGAGGTCTCGAGAGCTTCGAGGGCGCAGCCCATCAGCTCGGCGCGCACCAGGCCCTGGAAGGCGAAGGGCGGCTCGGGCGCGGCCGGGCGCTCGGTGCCTAAGTGCAGGCGGGTCCGGCCCTGCTCCGCACAGGCGAGCAGCAAGAAGCTCTCGCCCGGCTTGCGCAGCTCGATCCACAGGGAGCGCGGCTCGGTCAGGCTCAGCTTCTGGACGAACCCGCCCACCAGCGGCTGCAGCTCGCCGACGACTTGCTCGATCTCCGATGCGTTGAGGCTCACCCCTGCCCTCCAGGATCCTGCGGCGTGGCCGCAAGCGTGGTCACGGTAAGCCAAGAGCGGGGGCGGTCAAGCCCGGAAGGCGAGCGCGGCTCCCCCAGCATCGGTCACGCGATGGTCGGGTGAGCGGGCTCTTCGTGGATCGCCTCCTGGACGAACGGAGCGAGGATCTCCCCGTAGCGCTCCCGCAGGGGCGGCGGGACCGCGACGCGGCGGCGGCGCACCATCGACTCCAGCATCGCCGCGTTGGCGACCGCCTGGCCGCGAAAGTGGTTGTTGGTGACGACGTAGATCTCCTGGGCCTTGCCCTGGCCCTGGCCCTGGCCCTGGCCCTGGCCCTGGCCCTGGCCCTGGCCCTGGCCCTGGCCCTGGCCCTGGCCCTGGCCCTGGCCCTGGCCCTGGCCC
>JACRCT010000740.1 GCA_016218885.1 Deltaproteobacteria bacterium
AGCTCCGCCGCGACTTCGAGGCACAGTTCAGCGCGCGCCTGAAGAAGATCGACGAGACGGTGGAGGCCCTCAACCGCTCGGCGCACAAGACCACCGCCGAGGTCTCCTCCCAGGTCGACGAGCTCGTGGTGCAGCTCCAGAAGCTGCAGGGCCAGCTCGAGGAGCAGCGCTTCCGCTTCGAGGAGCTGGGCAAGCGGATCGACGAGCTCGAGCGCAAGCTCCTCGCCATGGGCGGAGCCGAGGCCGTCGAGCGGGCGGAGCGGCAGAAGTCCCTGAAGGAGCTCGTCCGGCCGGCCGACAAGCAGAAGTTCTTCGACCTGGCGCGCTCGTACCACGAGCGGAGGGACTACTTCTTCTCCCGGGCGCTGCTAGCGGAGTTCCTCGCCAAGTGGCCGGCGGACGAGCTCGCCGCCCGGGCCCAGCTGCTCCTCGGCGACTCCTACTTCGACGAGAAGCAGTACCGGCCGGCCATCTTCGAGTACCAGAAGGTCCGCGAGGGCTGGCCCAAGAGCAAGTGGGTACCGGAGTCGCTCCTGAAGCTGGGGCTGTGCTTCCAGGAGCTCGGGCTCGCGAAGGAGGCGAAGCCGTTCTTCGAGGAGGCCGCGAGGGCGCCCGGCGAGGTGGGGAAGGATGCGAAGGCAAAGTTGAAGGAGCTCTCGCCCCCGCCGGTCGCGCCTGCGCCCAAGTCCGGGAAGTCGGGGCCCAAGAAGTAGCTCGACTACTGCTCGTCCTGCAGCTCCTCGGCCCTCGACTGCACGTGGCCGAAGATGGCGACCAGGATCGAGGCAGCTGGTACGGCGAGCAGCGCGCCCACGAGCCCGTAGGTCTGCTCGCCGGCGAGCAGCGCGAAGGCGATGAGCGCAGGGTGGATCTTGGCGGCCGCGCCCATGATCTTGGGATTCAGAAAGTACGCCTCGAGCGCGTGGACCCCGAGGATCCAGGCCAGGGCCGCGATCCCCGTCGACCAGGACTGCGACAGCCCGACGAGCACGATCGGGATCGTCGAGACGATGGTGCCGAAGATGGGGATGAGCGACAGCACGGTGGCGAGCACCGCCAGGACCAGGGCGAAGTTGACGCCCAAGAGCAGCAGGCCCACCAGCGTGAGCACACCGTTGACCAGGCAGATCACGAGCTGGCCTCGCACCACCCCCGAGAGCCGCTCGTCCGCGCGGATGAGCAGGCGATCGAAGTCGCCCCGGTAATCGTCGGGCACGAGGCCGCGGAAGAACCGGACGACGATGTTCACGTCCACCAGCACGAAGCCAGCCACCATCAGCATGAAGAAGAAGACGAACACGGCCTGGGCCAGCCCGGCCAGGATCCGCTGCGAATAACCCACCACGTCGAAGAGGTGGCCACGGAGCCACGTCGAGGCGCCGCCGACCAGCTCGCGCAGGGTCGCGTTAAGATCCAGCCGGAGCCTGGGACCGAAGTTGCCGTCGGGCTCGGTACCGTCGGGATCCAGATCGACGGGTACGCCGTGGGAGGTCAGCCATTCCTCGGCGCCCTGCGAGAGCTCGTCGATCCGCTGGGGCGTCAGGCCGTTCACGAAGTCGCGGGCATCGATGGTGATCCGGGCGAGCTCCCGGTAGAGCTGCGGGACCGCCGTCACCGAGAAGGCGTAGATGCAGGTGAAGATGCCGAGGTAAACGGCGATGATCGCCATCCACCTGGGCACCTTCCCTCGGCGAAGGCGCAGCGAGGCGATCCGGTCCACGCCTGGCGCGATCACATAGGCGATGAGCAGGCCGCCGGCGAAGGGCAGCAGGACCGACCGGAACGCGACAAGCACGGCCGCGATGGCCAGCCAGAGCCCCGCCAGGAGCGCGAGCTGCGTTCGCCGGCGGGTGCGGCGCTGTGGTCCCTCGAACTGCACCCGGGCGACATAGAGGAGGACGCAAGCCCGGTCAACCCTCGATGCTCTCCGCCGCCGCTTTCTCGGCCTTCGTTGACCCTCCTTCCGGCCGGGGGTAAAACGCCGCTTCCTTCATGGAGGCCCGCATGAACACCCAGGCGAAGCTCGCATGGGCCTTGCTGCTCGTCGTCCACGCCACCATGGCTTGCAGCCAGGGCGGCGAAGGAGGCGCCGGAAGCTCTCGAACCGATGGCCTCGAGGCCGGAGCGCGCTGCTCGGTGGACGCGGAGTGCCGGAGCGGCCTCGCCTGCAACGAGAGCCGTAAGGTCTGTGCTTGCACCTCGAACGCCTCGTGTCCCGGCGACCTCAAGTGCCAGCCCATCACCGGCCTGTGCGTCGCGGACGTTCCCGGCTGCAAGGCCGATGCGGACTGCCATGACCCGGGGAAGTTCTGCGACACCCAGAGCGGCGCATGCAAGAGCCTGCGCTCCTTCTGTCAGTCGTGCCGGATCGACGCCGAGTGCGGGGCCGGGAACCGGTGCCTGGGTGTCGCCGAGGGCAAGCCGCAGGGCTTCTGCGCCACCGGGTGCACCGACGACAGCGCCTGCCCGAACCCTCGCTCTCACTGCGACGGCGGCCAGTGCGTCCCTAACACCACCTGCGAGGACATCACCCCCTGCACCCCGGATACCCTCGAGACCTGTGACAAGGACGAGGACTGCACGCAGGGGCGGGGCCAGATCTGCGACGTGGCGGGCGGTCTATGCCTGGCCCGGGCCTCCGGCTGCGGCTTCGGTCAGGCCTGCGACCCCGTTACCCAGACCTGTGTGCCGGCCTGTGGAGGCGACTCGGAGTGCCAGCGCGGCCAGCGCTGCCTGAACTCCGTCTGCCAGCTCATCGCCTCGTGCGAGTCCGAGTCCGAGTGTGCGGCGAACAAGGTCTGCCGGAAAGAGCCGGGCGAGGAGCTCGGCGAGTGCGTGGGCGCGTGCACTAGGTCAGCGAGCTGTCCCTTGAACCAGGTCTGTACCCACGACGCGAACCAGCGTCTCGTCTGTCAGTCGGGCTGCGGGAGCAACTCGGACTGCCAGCCGAACGAGCGATGCGATCCCGACACCGGCACCTGCCAGGGTGGACCGGGGACGTGCCAGGTGAGCGACGTCTGCGAGCCATGCCAGGTCTGCAACAACTCCAACGCCTGTGTTCCAGCAGGTTCGCCCTACTGTGGTTCGTGCTCCAACGAGGGCACCTTCGACAGCGCCTGCGGCGCCCAGGGCTTCTGCTACCTGGGTACCTGCGCCCCGCGCTGCCCGGAGGAGGGCTGCCCCAAGGGCTTCCTGTGCAAGCGCTTCGTAGACTCGGGGGGCACTGAGATCGGTAGGGGTTGCTACCCGTTCGAGGGCACGTGCGCGAACGGGTGCCAGTAGCCATGGCCAGCTGCCTCCGCATCGCTCTCGCGCTCGGCTGCGTTGCGCTCCTCTCGTGCGGGGGCGACGGACCCGGGCGCGAGGAGACCAGCTACGGCCCCGAGGACTGCCACAACCGCGTCGACGACAACGGCGACGGCCTGGTCGACTGCCGCGACCCGGTCTGCGCCAGCCTGTGCCCCAGCATCTTCGGGAACCCCTGCGGCAAGCAGGTCACCGACTGCGAGCCGGACCATCAGGGCTCCATCGTCGCGGTGTGCCTCGCG
>JACRCT010000741.1 GCA_016218885.1 Deltaproteobacteria bacterium
AGCGACGCCGACTGCGCCTCCGGCGAGACGTGCGTGATGACCTCGACTCGCTGCGGTGCCGAGGGCAGCGATCAGGGTGGTGGCGCGGGCGGCTGCATGGCCGAGCCCTACGGCGTGTGCGTCCCCGTCCAGCCCGGCTGCACCAGCGACGCCGACTGCGCCGCCGGCGAGATGTGCATGATGACCTCGACTCGCTGCGGCGAGGGCGGCTCGAGCGAGGGTGGCGGCACGGGCGGTTGCTTGATCCAGCCCACCGGCGTATGCGTCCCCGTCCAGCCCGGCTGCACCAGTGACGCCGAATGCGCCGCTGGCGAGCGCTGCGATGTCCCGCTGGTCGACTGCCCCCCCGGCGCCTTCTGTGCCCAGGCGATCGGCATCTGCGTCCCCGTTCAGCCCGGCTGCACCAGCGACGCCGAGTGCCGCGCTGGCGAGACCTGCGTCTTCTACTACGGGGACGCCCGCCCGGCCTGCATCGACCCCGACTCGAATTGTGCGCCGCCGCTGCCGGAGGGCACCTGCGTGGCCCTGCCCAGCAGCTGCAGCTCGGACGCCGAGTGCCAGGTCAACGAGCAGTGCGTGCTCGTCGACTGCGGGCCGAACATGGACTGTGCGCAGCAGGGCATGTGCGCACCGCGCCCGGAATGCCGAATCGACAGCGACTGCGCCGCGGGCCAGACCTGCCAGCCCGATCCGACCGACCCCTGCAACCAGCCGGGAACGGCGTGCCTGATGCCGGGCCGGAACATCTGCCGTTGACCCTCGGGCGCTAGAGCACAGCGCTTGACTTGGAAGGGCCGATCCCCGCGAGGGGGTCGGCCCTTCTGATTGATGAAGCCTCAGGACTTCTTGAAGAACTCCTCTTCCGGGTCCCTGGGAGGGGGCTCGGGCGCCGGAGGGCGCTCACGCGCGCCGGGCTCGTTCAAGGGGCTCATCGAGCCCCTGAACCCGAAGCGGCGCTGGCGGCGGACCGGGCGGTTGTAGGGCCGGCCACCGGAGAGGAGCTTGGCCAGCACCAGCGCCACGAAGAGCACGCCGACGATGATGAATTTGGAATCGAAGTGGAACACGCGGCTGCCTCTTGTGCGCTGGTCCGCACTGGCCTAAACCCTAGCCTCAAACGCCGGTGCGCATAAAGCCCATTTCCCTTGGGGCCTTCGATGTCCGAGCCACTCATCGTCGAGCAGGGCTTCCTCTTTGCCTATCGGATGTACGACGTCGCCGACGAGATCGACCTCGAGAAGGCGGTCGCGCTCTCCAAGCAGGCCGCGACCCGGCTCAAGCTGTCGCGAGAGGGCTCGCAGTACCTGGAGATGCCCAACCCTCCAGTCGCCTTCCTTCTGGGCCACCGCCCGCTGGCGCTCAAGGCTGGCGCTCTCAGCGCCGAGGTGGTCGCGCGCCTGTTCGACCACGGAGCGGTCTCCATCCAGCTGCAGCTGCCCATCGCCCCCGGGACCTCGCTGGGAGACCTCGCGGCCCTCACCGACGAGATCTACTCCAGCGCGGGCGTGGACCTGCTCGCGCGGCAGGAGGCCGAGGCGCTCTCCAAGAGCATCGCCGGCGCCTTCACGAAGCCCCACTTCTGGGAGGGCTCGGAGGACTACCACGTCATCTTCATCGACCGCTTCCAGACCCAGCCGCTGGGCGAGGAGATCCTCGCGCAGGGCAACCTGGCGCGGCTCATCCTCGGGGAGACGGGCAAGGCCTTGTCCGAGCACGAGCAGTGGGACGTCACCAAGCACGCCTTCAGCTACTTTGCCGATGACCTGGCGGTCGTCGACTGGAACGCCGCCTTCGTCTACGAGCCGTCCGGCTCGCGGGACATCCCCGACCTGCTGGAGATAGCCACCGCCCAGCTGCTGGAGCTGCGCTACTACGATGATGTCCTCGATCGCGAGCTGGGGCGCCTCTACGACACCATGGAGAAGAAGCGCCACTTCTTCGCCTCGGTCTTCCGGTCGAAGTACGGCGACCTGCGGCGCGAGGTGATGGTGCTGATGCTGGAGATCGCCGAGTTCACCGAGCGGGTCGAGAACTCGCTCAAGGTGATCGGCGACTTCTACCTGGCGCGGGTGTACCGGGCGGCGGTGAGGCGCTTCCGCGTCCCCGCCTGGCAGGAGTCGGTGGACCGCAAGGAGGGGCTCGTCCGCCAGATCTACGAGCTGCTCCACGGCGAAGCCGAGCACGGGCGCATGTTCCTGCTCGAGCTGACAGTGGTGATCCTCATCGCCTTCGAGATCGTGATGGCGCTCTTCAAGTTCCTGCCCCACTGAGCAGGGACGGGCCGGCCTGGGCGCTCGAGCTGCGGGAGGGCTGGAAGCCGCCCTACTGCTCGGCGGCGGTGCGCGGGAGGATGCAGTAGTTCGCCGAGGCGCCGGAGCCGAACACTCGGTTGTAGGTGTCGGGGTCCTCGGTCTTGAGCTGGTTCAGGTAGCTGTCGGAGAGAAGAAGCTGGTTGCACTGCATCGTGTCGCTCTTGCCCTGGAAGTCGGGCCGGCAATTGGCCTCGTCCAGGCAGCCGCTGGTGCAGTATCCCATCGCCACCCGCTCCGATGCGGGGCAGGTGGTGTCGCCTTCATTCGGGCAGACGGGATCGGGGTTGAGGGAGTTGGCGGTGCGGATGCACACCAGGTCGTCGCACTCGGCCGAGCCCAGGGCGACGTAGTCGAGGCCGGTGTTCTTCTCGACCTCGGACTGCAGGATGTTCACGGGCTTGGTGCAGCCGGCCTCCTTGCAGGGCTTGGTCATCTTGCAGGTCTGGCCGAGGTCCGTCGTGGCACTGCAGGCGGTCAGGGCCAGGGCAGCCAGTCCGACGAGGGTCGAAGCGCGGATCATGAGCTTTCCTCACAGGGCGCAGCGGAGATGGCAAGCTAGCAGAGCCCGGCGGTGCCAGCAACCTGGCCCAGGATGTGTGACAGAGGTCGCAGACAGCTGATTTTGCTCCGGTTGACGGGGGTTTCGCGGCTCTGGTACTCATCAACTTTCGCGCGGCCTCCAGGGGGCCAAGAATGCGTCTGGAATCGGCCGGCAAGACCCATGTCGGCATGAAGCGCAACCACAACGAGGACAACTACCTCCTCTTGCCGGAGGAGAGCCTCTTCTGCGTGGCCGATGGCATGGGGGGCCATTCCTCAGGCGAGATCGCCAGTGGCATCGCGGTCAATGAGGTGAAGGAGTTCTTCAAGTACACCGCGAAGGACCGGGACGCCACCTGGCCCTTCAAGATGGACAAGAACCGCAACTACGACGAGAACCGCCTCTCCACCGCGGTCAAGGTGGCCAACTCCCGGATCTTCGAGACCTCCCAAGCCGAGGCCAAGTATCGGGGGATGGGCACCACCATCGTCAGCTGCTACTTCGTCGAGGGCGCGACGCTGGTGGGGCACGTGGGCGACAGCCGCGTCTACCGCTACATCGCCGCCGAGCAGAAGCTGGTCCAGGTCACCGAGGACCACTCCTTGCTCAACGACTACATCAAGGCCAAGAAGCTCACCCCCGAGGAGATCGAGAACTTCCCGCACAAGAACGTCATCGTGCGCGCCCTGGGGATGAAGGACTCGGTAGCGGTGGATGTCTCGCGCATCGAGCCGCAGGAGGACGACATCTTCCTGCTCTGCTCCGACGGGCTCTCGGGCATGGTGTCCGACCCGAGGATGGCCGAGATCCTCGCCAAGCAGGAAGATCTGGAGACCGCCGCGGGGCAGCTCATCGACGCGGCCAACGCCGCAGGTGGCAACGACAACGTCACCTGCATCCTGATCCGCTGGCACGCCCAGTAGTCCCAGGCTCCCTCTCTTCGAGGCCTCTTCTCTGCCTCCGACTCGCCGTCACGGGCCGCTGCAGGCACTGCTCGCGCGGTTGAACGTGCGCTGGCCGTTGTGGCCTGGTTGGGGCCATCCGGCCTGCGGATCGGGCCGGGGATCGTCGACGACCAACACGAGGACCTGGTTCGACCCCGATACCGCGTAGAGCCTGCCCAGCCCGATTCCGTTGGGGGAACAGCCGAGTACTGGGGGATGGGCCAGGCGGCCAATGACGTCCAACGGCCAGTATCTCGAGCCCGTGACGTTGCCGACGAGGAGGCTGTCGAAAGCCTCCTCGCGGATTGCCAGATAGCCGCTGCCGCCTGAGCCCAGCAGAACGCCTCCGAGAGGACGGGCGGGGATGCTCTCGAGGCGGGTGGTGTCCGTCGGCGCTGTCAGTGGGATGCGCAGGACCACGCCCTCGAAGGCCGAGGTGTCCTCAGCGACCATGGGGACGAGGGCGCCATCGACCCAGACCCCCAGGCCAGTGGCGCGCATCCCCTGTGGCAGCGGGTATTGGGCGTCGGCGCGGAAGAACCACCTCGCCACGGAGGTCGCCCGGTCCTCGCTCACCCCCACCGGGCGATTCGACAAGTCCAGGGCCAGCTGGCGCACGTCCCCCGCTGAGGTGCTCCAGAGGGTCGAGCGCGTCCCAGTCGTGGAGTGCTTGGCGGTGATCAGCTGTACCTGCAGGACGTGGCTGTCGGCGCCCACGAAGAGCATGTCGCCGCTGGCCGCCAACGCGACCGGTTGGTCGCCCATGGGCAACGGGAACGCGAGCAGGAGAGGGTGGCCGTCAAGGCCGTCCATGAGAAAGGACTCGCCCGAGGTCGTGGTGTAGGCGAACACCGGTTGGGGGTTGGCGAAACCGCTCGGATACAGCCACGCGGTGGCGAGGTTGCGGGTGATCGAGTGGTTTGGGAGAGCGTTGGTGGCGGTCTGCGCATTGGGTGTAAGCAGCCAGGCCTGAGCGGGGCTGCTGCAGCTCGCGTCGTCGCTGCACCAGGTCACGGCGATGACCGTCAAGACGGCGTTGACCTTCTCTGCCGACAGCGAGCGCACCTCCCCGCTCAAAGGAGCGCCGAGCTCCTCGGAGGACGAGCCATCGCTGCGTACGAGCAGGATTCGCGACTTCGTCCCATCGGAGAGCCCCAGCATCACCTCGCCGCCAGGAAGCACCAGCGGCGGCGCCGAGATCCGCTCGTTCGCGCGGACGGGCAGCGGGTCGGCGGCGGCGAGCCTGGTGATCTTCACGGTCGAGCCCAGCAGGGTCTCCAGCCCGTCGCTGTCGCGGGCGGTCGCCACCACCTTCGCCAGGCCTGTCATCGCGTCGAACCGATAAGCGGGGCTGCCCGCGCTCGCGTTGCCCACGCCCGCGAAGTCGTACTTGAAGAACGCGCAAACGGAGTGGGAGCTGCTGCAGCACGGATGCCCCCCGGAGAGCTCGCAGTCGTGAGTCCCGCTCAGCGTGAGCGGCACCGGGGCTTCCTGGGGGATGAGCGGCTCTCCAAAAAGGGCTAGAGAGAACGAGATGTTGTGGACGTTGCTGGAGACGGAGATCACCCCTTCCTGCCCGCGCAGAAAGCTGTCGAGAGCACTGGCCCCTGACGCAGAGGGAGTGTGGTTGTACTGCGGCTCGATCTTGAGCGCGGGGGCGACTGCGAGGAGTCGGGTGACGACGAAGGGCTGCGGCCCTCCCGCCAGGAGGAGGTGGCCCTGGACCGTGAGGCGATAGAGCCCCGACTCGGGTTCATCCCAGGGCTCCAGCAGCTTCCAGGACTGGACGTCGCTGCCGAAGGATTGAGGGGTCACGCCCGAGAGAGCATGACTGGCGACCTCGGCCGCGTGCTCGATGACGAGCGTCTCGGGAGTGGGCCACCCGATCGTCGATTCCTGCGAGACGGGGGCGCGCCCCACTCGCAGCACAACCTCGAGCGGGAAGGAGCGGCCCTCCGGAACCTCGATGGCGAAGTGGAAGAGGTCCTGGCAGACCGCACCCTCGCAGACCTGGGTCGGACAACAGCCTTGAGGGCAGAGGTTGACCACGAGGAGCGTTTCCGCCGACTGGAGACCCGTGTCCTCGATTCGGGCGCGCAGCCGATAGGTGCCTGCGCGCTCCACCTCGAGCACGCCCTTCCAGAGGCCTTCCGAGGCTCGCGGCAAGGGCTGAGGAGCGCGTTTCTCGCCGGCGGGATCCTGGACATCGAGGAGGACTCGAGAAGGCAGGTCGAAAGCCACACCTGCGGAGGTGCGCAGCTTCACCACGACGTCAGCCACCGGAGCGCTCAGCGTTCCCGTGGGCTGTTCGAGCACGAGCTCGAGGTCGGCCGGCATCCCCGCGTCCCCGCAGTCCCCCGAGCAAGGCAGAGGAGCCGCAGTGATGACGCAGACGTCTCGAATGCAGGTCTCGCTCTCGCGGCAGTCGGCGGATGAGGAGCAGCTCAATCCGTCTACGGTGGCCAGGCACCCTTGGAGCAGCAGGCAGAGAGCGGCGAGGAGGGGCCCAAAGGCGCGTGGGTTGGGCATCGGCTCCCTCCTGCGTGGTGGCGTCTCGCCCATCGAGTATCCGCCGATGCCCGAGGGTCGCCAAGCAGCTCCATCGTCTGTCTCGCCGCGTGCTACTCTCGACTTCACTTGTCGTGGAGGTTCACTGGTGACTGAAAAACCCCGTGTCCTCATCGTCGAGCCGAACCACAAGCTCGCCGCGGAAGTGAGCCGGCACCTCTGGAATGCTCCGCTGGTGGTGGACACCACCTCGACTCTCGCCGGTGCGCTGGTACGGGTGCGGGAGTTCAACCCCGACGTCGTCGCCGCCCCGGTGGACGAGCGGTTCGACGGTGAAGGCCTGTGCCGGCAGCTCAAGGAGATCGACCGCGGCAGCGCCGTGCTGCTCGCCTATCCCAACGATCGGTCGCAAGCCGATCAGCTCGCCGAGGACGCGGGGGCCGACGGCTGGCTCTACCTGCCCTACAACATCGGGGCCCTGGTCAGCTGCATCAAGTGGGCGGTGCGGCTGCGCGACGCCACCGAGCAGATGAACCAGATGCGCAACCACATGGACGAGGCGGCGCTCGCGCCCTCGCCACGCGGCACACCGCAGGCCAGGAAGGTCGAGGTCGAGTTCTTCAAGCGCACGCTCCTGATGGAGGTGCGCCGCTCCAAGCGCTACCGCTATCCCCTGGCGGTCCTGTGCGTGGGCGTCGATCGCTTCGCCAGCAGGCTCGGCCGGCTGCCCGTGCACGTGCGCACCTCCGCGATGAGCAAGCTGCTGAAGGTCATCCACGGGACCGTCCGCGACATCGATCTCGCGGTGCAGGACGGCGACGAACGCTTCCTCGTCTGCCTGCCGCAGACCGACCAGGATGGCGCGCGCTACGTCGGCCACCGGCTGCGTGAGCTGCTCCCCAGCAACTGCGACGATGCCAAGATCACCGTCTCGATCGGGCTTGCGGCCTACGACGGCTCGGGAGCCAACGTCTCCTTCAAGGGCCTGTTCCAGCACGCCACCGGCTGTCTCGAGCGTGCCCAGAAGCTGGGGGGCGACCGGCTGGAGGTCCTTTCGCACAGCTAGCCAGTGTCAGGAGCGGCCTCGCAGCCCCCTCTTGCTCCAGGCGAGGGAGGTGAGCGCAGAAGGCCCTCGATTTCGTCTTGCTCGGACTCCCAGCCCCGGCCTGATATGTTGAACCCGTGTTTGCCCCCGGAGCCTTTGTTCGCGTCACCCAGGACGCCTTCGCTGACGAGCCCGTGATCGAGGGCATGGTCGGCAAGGTGGTCCCCGACATCTATCGACGCACCGAGCCCGGCGAGCAGGCGCTGGTGCTGCTGGCCGGCGCACGCAAGCCTTGCGCGGTGCCTCTGGAGGCCCTCGAGGCGATCAGCGAGTCCGACTGGTCCGACGAGCAAGCCCAGAGCCGCGAGCTGTGGCGCATGCGCAAGGACCTGTGGCGCGACCGCCAGGGGGCCGTCCCTCGCAGGCGCACCGGGCTCGAGGAGGCGGCGGTGGAGGCCGTCGAGGCCGAGGTGGAGGCGAGCGTGCCGCGCAGCGAGGGCGGACGCACCCTCGAGGTCGCCGACATCCTGCGCCGGGCCGAGGCGGTCGATGCCTCCGAGCTCGCGGCCATCGCCAGCCCCGCGCTCGTCTCCATCCTCACCGAGTGGTCGATCGGCGCGCTCGACGTGCTCGCCGACGAGCTGCCGCGCTTCAAGACGATGAGCTATGCCAGGGCGCGCAAGGTGCGCACCGAGCACATCGAGCGCTGGCTCTGGGACGGTCTGCGGCTCTACCTGGCCGTGCGCAGCTTCCATGCCACGCTGCCCGCCATTGCCGCCGAGCCGGCTCGTGAGCGCGTTCGTGCCCTGTTCGAACGCATCGACGAGGGCGAGCCTGCCGAGCGGCTTGCCGCCTTCAGCCTCGACGTCAGCGCGGTCAAGGACGCTCTGTCCCTGATGGCCACGCACTGGATCGACGAGGCGATGGCGAGCTTCGCCAAGGGCCTGACCGAGTCCGACTCGGCCTACCAGGAGCTGGCCCAGTACATCCTGCAGCTGCACATCGTGGGGTTCCAGGCGGGCTTCTGCGCCGACCAGGTGCACCACGGTATCCCCTCGAACTGAACCTGACACGAAGGCGCCGCGTCAGACCGCGCCAACCACCGATTGCGGGCCCGTGGGGCTCGCGTCTCGCCCCGAAGGACGCACTGCATGACCCGCCTGCTCATCCGCGACGTCGACCTCGTCGATGCCCAGGGCAAGCTCCAGAAGGCCCAGTGCATCGCCATCGATGGGACCGCCATCGCCTCGGTCGGCGAGGCCGAGCCGGCCGACTTCGTGGCCGACGAGACGCTCGACGGCACCGATCTGCTGGCCATGCCGGCCTACTTCAACGCCCACTGCCACGCGGCGATGACCCTGGAGCGCGGATGGGCCGAGGACCTGCCCTTCGAGCGCTGGCTCAACGAGCGGGTCTGGGTGGCGGAGTCGGCGCTCCAGGAGGAGGACGTCTACTGGGGCGCCGCGCTCGCGGCCTGCGAGATGATCCGCGCGGGGACGGTAGGGTTCGCCGACCACTATTTCTGGATGGATCAGGTGGCGCAGGTGGTGGCCGAGAGCGGCATGAAGGCGCTGCTCGCCTGGTGCTGGTTCGGGAAGGACACGGGCCCCGAAGCGGGCGGCATCACGCTGGCCACGACCGAGCGGTTCGTGGAGCGCTGGCGGGGCGCCGCCGACGGGCGCATCCGCACCTGCCTGGGGCCGCACTCGCCGTACATGTGCGAGCCGGAAGCGCTCAAGCGCGTGGTGGCGGCCGCCGAGCGTCTGGGGGTGGGGATCCACTTGCACCTCTCGGAGAGCCGGGAGCAGGTCGCGACCTCCCTCAAGAGGTACGGGCGGAGCCCGGTGGCGCACCTCGCGGCGCTGGGCGTGCTCGGGCTGCCCACCCTCGCCGCTCATTGCAGCGTCCTCAGCGAAGACGACGTGAAGATCCTCGCGCGTCAGCGGGTGATGGTGGCCCATACGCCCAAGACCTACCTGAAGCTGGCGATGGAGATGCCGCCGCTGCAGCGCCTGCTCGACGCGAAGGTACGGGTGGCGCTGGGCACCGACGGTCCGGCCTCCAACGCCGATCTCAACCTCCTCGAGGTGATGCGCCTGACCGGGCTGGTGCAGAAATCGGCGCAGGGAAAGGCCGAGGCGATGCCCATCGCCACCCTGCAGCGCATGGCCAGCCGCAACGGGGCCCACGCCTTGGGCTTCTCCTCGAGCGGAAGGCTCGCCGTAGGGGCCGCCGCCGATCTCGTGCTCCTCGACACCCGGGGGACGCATTGGGTGCCCCGGCACGATCTCGCGGCCTCGGCGGTCTATGCGTCGCATCCCGGGGACGTCATCCACGTGATGTGCGACGGCCGGTTCCTGATGCGCGACCGCGTCCTGCTCACCCTCGACGAGGAGAGGATTCGTGCCGAAGCAGAGCGGCGCGCCTTCCGCCTGGTGGGCAGCCCCATGAGGCGAGTGCGCGCGTATCAGCCCTGACCCGTCCGAGCCGGAACCGAGGAGGGTCGCCGGGGCTTCAGGCTCCAGACCCCAGCCTTCAGGTCAAGCAGTACCTGGAGCCTGCAGTCTGGGATCCGAAGCCTTGAGCTACGCCAAAGGGAGTCGACTGGTGTAGAACCCGTCGCCCACGGGATGGGCGGGGACGGTGAAGGACGGGTCATGCACGCATGGGGTTGGTCGAGCCGCGGCGAGGTCAAGGCCGTGGCGGAGGCGCTGGAGCCGGTCTTGGCGCGAGGGGGGTTGGCGCCTGCCGAGGACGGGAACGTCACTTCGCTCCTGGTCTCGGACGGTGAGGGCGGGACGCTGCTGGTGTGCGTGAGCTACGGGCGCGGTCGCGAGGTGGCGCGCGAGCTGTGCGTGAGGACCAAGAGCGCCGCCCGCTACGCCGAGGTCGATCTCTCGAATCGCGAGGTGAGCGCCTCCGGCTGGGCGCTGGGTCCGCGGGGGACGTTCGACTCCGACGAGGATCTCGACGACGCGGCGGGCGAGCTCTGCGAGGAGTGGTTCGAGGGGGGAAGGTACCGGTCCGAGGCGATCGGCCCGCTCGTCGCCGCGCTGCTGAAGCTGGACCCCGACCGGGTCTCCAGCGACAGCTGGCGGACGTGGAAGCCGGTTCCGGCGACGGGAGAGGCGTCGCCAGGCGAAGCCGAGAAGTCGGCTGTCGCTGCGTCCGAGGTCGCCTCCGCACCTTCCGCGTGGCGCGTCTTCCGGCACGCCGACGGACGCGAGTGGCAGATCCGCGTGAGGGAGGCCCGCATCGAGCTGCGCATCGTACTGGCCGGCGACGAGCCGGTGGAGCGCTCTCGCGGCCTGAAGGATCCCATCTGCGCTCAGCGGGAAGCGGAGCGGCTGGTATGCGAGCAGCTGGCAGACGGGTTCAGCGAGGCGACCGGATAGGGCACGCTGCCGCGCAGCTCGGGGTCAGTGGCGGACTGACGTGCCTATCTGCCCCAGTCGATGCGGTCGAAGATCTGGCGCAGCCAGATCGCGCAGTCTGGGCGGACCATCTTCACCCACCCCAGCCGGCCGAGGAGATGAGCGCGAAAGTCGGCGACGCCGTCCCTGTTCTGGGTCGAGGCGCCACTTCGCACGCAATTGGTCAGCGTGGCCTGGCAACTTCATGCCCCGGGGTAGCCCCGGAGAGGTGTACGGCAACCCGTACACCAACTCGAGGCGCGTCGCCGCGCTGGGACATGCTAGCAGCTCGCGGCGATCTGCGAGCGAGCCCAGCCCAGCCTCGTCGACGTCGAGCGCGAAGACCCGTGCGCCGCGCTGCGCGAGGAGCTGGGCGGTGGCGCGGCCGTGACGGACGAGTGGTATGAAGGGCGCGCATGGCCCCTCCTGAGCTATCGCACTCCTCCCGCAGCCGTCTCACCTCGCGGCTGTCGCACCTGTTTCCCTCCGAGAGCCTCTTCGATCGGCTGGCACGCGTGGTCTGCGAGGCCGAGTGCCTGCCGCGCAAGGAGCTGTTCGAGGCCTGGGAGATGGCGCGGCGCGTTCGCCGCACCCTGCGGGGCGGTCGAGTCGTCGATCTCGCGGCGGGACACGGGCTGCTCGCGTGGGCGCTGCTGCTGCTCGACGACACGTCGCAGCAGGCGCTATGCGTGGACAGGCGACGGCCAGCCAGCGCCGAAAGGCTCGCCCAAAGCCTGGTCGCCCGCTGGCCGAGGCTGGAGGGGCGAGTGGAGTACGTCGAGGAGGACCTCGCCAAGGTGGAGCTCGGCCCCGAGGACCTGGTGGTCTCGGCCCATGCCTGCGGGTCGCTCACCGACCGCATCCTCGAGCAGGCGGTGAAGGCGAGGGCGCGGGTGGCGGTGCTGCCCTGCTGCCACCATGTCGGAGAGCGGGAGAGGAAGCGCGAGCCGCTGGAGGGGTGGCTCGCGCCCGACCTGGCCCAGGACATCGCACGGGCCCACGGGCTCCAGGCGGCCGGCTATCGCGTCCGAGCGCTGGCCATCCCGGGGGAGATCACTCCCAAGAATCGGTTGCTGATCGGGGAGCCGGAGTAGTCCCTTCGTCAGGAAACCTTGCGCAGACCGGCAAAGGCTTCAGACCTCAGGCACAGCCTGGGAGCTTGGCCGACCTGGAGCCTGGAGCCCGAGGTCTGGAGCCCCGGCAACCTCGATGGTTCTTCCGGCTCGGCCGGGTTCGGACGCCCCCAATCGCTCAAGGCTGATGGGCGGCTGCGGGCTCGGTCGCGCCAGCCTCGCCGTTCTCGGTCGGCTGTGTCGGCTTGAGCTCGAACGCGCTCGAGGGCGGTGCGCCGGCCTCGGGCGGTTTGAAGTCCACCTCCGGTGGCTTGATCTGCTCGAGAGGCAGGGTCGGAGGTGGCACCGGCCGGGTCAGCGCGGCCTTGGGCGCCTTGGGCTTGGAGATCGTGGGCTCGCTCGTCCCGGCCGACTCCGGAGCGGCGGCCGGCTCGATGGGGTCGGCACCGGGGGCAGTCGGCCACAGGGCCCAGGCGAGCACGCTGATGACCAGCAGCGTCTCTGCGACGAGGGCCATGATGAACAGCTTGCGCTTGCGAGCCGCGGCCTGGTCCGGCAGCGAGAGATCGTCATCAGGCATCTCCGGTATCGGAGCCTGCTGGGGGAGCGGACGCGGAGCGCGTCGAACTTGCGGCTGAGAGAGCGAGAGCGCGAGGGGCTCCTCGGCCATCGCCTCCTTCGCCTTCTCAAGAGCGCTCTCCCTGGAGGTCTCCAGGAGGGAGGCGGTCGCCGGGGGTTGCGCGATGGCGACTGCGACGGGAGGAGCCTCCTCGAGGAGCGGAGGCGGAGTTGCTTCGTCGTGGGGCGAGGGCCGGGCGTTGGTCCGGGCAGCGGGCGTTTCGCCGGGCGGGGTGAGCTTCGAAGGAGCAGCCCATGCTGCCTCGACGGCCGAGTAGAGCTCCTGCGCGGTCTGGAAGCGGTCCTCGGGCCTCTTGGCCATGGCGGTGCGGATGGCCTCGGAGACCGCTGCCGGTACCCAGGACGCGGCCTTGCACACGTCGGGGGGCGGCGACAGGGTGTGCATGCGCATCACGTCCAGCGGAGTTGGGCCGTCGAAGGGAGGCGCGCCGCTGAGGATCTCGTAGAGGACCGCGCCCACCGAGTAGAGATCGGCCCGCTGGTCCAGGTTGCTGGCGCCGGTGGCTTGCTCGGGAGCCATGTAGTGCGGGGTTCCGAGCGGATTGCCGGCCCGCGTCAAGTTCTGGCTCGAAGAGGGATCGCGCAGCACGCCGAAGTCGAGGATGGTCGTGTGCCCGTCGAGCCCGACGTGGATGTTGCCGGGCTTGAGGTCGCGGTGGACGAACCCGTTCTCGTGGATGAAGCCCAACCCGGCGCACAGCTGGCGCAGGATGCTCAGCACCTCCTCGCGCTGCGGGCGCAGCGACTGATTGGCCCGGTCGCCTATCCAGTAGCCGAGCGACTTGCCGGTGAGCTTCTTCATCACGATGAAGGGCTGACCAAAGTGGCGGCCGACGCCATACACGGGGACGATGTTGGGGTGCTCGAGGCGTGCAGTGGCTCGCGCCTCTCGCTCGAAGCGTGCCGTGAGCACGGTGTCGTTGCACAGCGCTGGCGCCAGCGCCTTGACCGCGACTTTGCGGTCGAGGGCCAGGTCGTGGGCGAGGAAGACCGAGCTCATCCCGCCCACGCCCAGCTTGCGCTCGATGCGCCACTTGCCGTCGAGCACGTCGCCGGGATTCAGAGGCTTGGGCTGCCCTTCGTCGTCCTCGTCGCTGCCGGCTACGGGCTGGCTCGGACCGCTGCAGTGCTCGCAGAAACGGGCCGACACCGGGAGCGTTGCGCCGCACTCGATACAGGTGATGGTGCCGTCGTCCGACATGCCTCGCCACTATAGCCAATGAGGGGTGGGCTCGGGTGGCCTCGAGAGGCGACGAGCCATCATCACCTTCTCAGTTGGCTGGGCGGTCGGCGGCGGCGAGCGAGCGCGCGAAGGCGAGGATCTGCTCGGCCACGGCGTCGGGGTGGGTCAGGTAGGGCCCGTGCCCGAAGCGGGGTGGCTCCTCCACGCGCGAGCCGGGTGGCAAGTGAGCCAGGAAGAACTCCTTGTGCTCCGGTGGGAGCACCCGCTCCGAGCGCCCCCAGACGAAGAGCACCGGGGGCCGCAGCCCGCGCACATCCTCGGGGCCGAGCAGGAAGTCGGGCTCGAGAGCGCTTAGCAATGCCTTCATCGTCGGGTGGCCGAACTTGCGGCGGACGCCCCACGCCAGCAGGTGGCGCAGGGGCCCCGGCGAGTCGAAGACCCGATTGACGAAGGCGAGCGCGCGGACGTGGTCATCGACCCGGAACCGGCGCAGGAAGCGCTTCATCTCCTCGGCGGTCATCGGGGCGCCCACCGGCGAGCAGAGCACCAGCCCGCGCACCCGCTCGGGCCGCGCCAGCGCGTAGCGCAGCGCCAGCAGTCCGCCCATCGAGTTGCCGTAGACGATCGCCGGCTCCTTGTCCGACACCTGGTCGAGCGCTTCCACGAGGCCTTCCTGCATCTCGGCCAGGGACAGGAGGCCACTGGGGGTCGGCGAGAAGCCGTGGCCCGGGGCGTCCGGAGCGATCAGGTGCCGCACGTGCGGTCGGAGCCGGCGCATCAGAGCGCGGTAGTGCACTCCCGCCGAGGAGAACCCGTGCAGGAGGATCACCGGGGCCCCGTCACCGGCCCCCTTGCCCCGCAGCACGTGCAGGCGCCCGGAGCGGGTGGGGACCCGGATGCTCTGGTAACCCGCGAGGCGGAGCGCGGCCAGGCTGGCGTGCTCGTAGAAGCCGGCGCGGGGGTCGAAGGGGGAGGGGGACATGACGCGCGCACCAATGCTGCTCACTATCCTCGACAGGATCTTCCAGGGCAAATCGTTGGTCGCCGTGCACTCCCAGAAGGGTTGGCTTTTGCGACGGGTCGTCCGCCCGGACGCCCGGTGGGGGGCCGACCCTCTGTCCTACGACCCCGGTGTCGCCGAGCGGACCGTGCGCTGGCTCGGGCTCCTGTTCGGCAAGCGGCGCTGGTTTCGGCTCGACCCGCGAGGGTTCGAGCGGATGCCGCCCTCGCCCGCCCTGCTGGTCTCCAACCACTCGGGCGGGACCACGGTGCTGGACGCCTGGGGCCTGTTCATGTGCTGGTACCGCCACTTTGGCTTCGAGCGCCCGCTGCATCCGGTGGCGCATGAGCTGCTGCTCTCCACGGAGGCGACGGGGCGCTTCTTCGCGACGCGGGGGGTGCTGCACGCCCAACCCGAGGTTGCGCTCGCGGCTCTGCTCGAGCATCGCCGCGACGTGCTGGTGATGCCGGGAGGTGACCTGGACACCTGGCGGCCCTTCAAGGACCGCTACCGCGTCCAGTTCGCGGGGCGCACCGGCTACGCGCGCCTGGCGATCAAGGCAGGCGTGCCCATCGTGCCTGTGGCTCATGCCGGGGCGCACCACACGCTCGTGGTGCTCACCGATGGCCGCAAGATCGCCGAGAAGCTGCGGATCCAGAAGATCGCGCGGGCGAGGATCTGGCCGATACACCTGGCGCTGCCGTGGGGCCTCGCGCTGGGGCCCTGGCCCCATCTGCCGCTGCCGGTCACGCTGCGCTACCGCGTGGGCAAGCCCATCTGGCCCAAGGGCGCCAAAGGTGGGGCGAGGAAAGGCGAGCCCCGCGATGACGAGGTGCGCTCGCTCGACCTGCGGGTGCGCTCGGCGATGCAGGGGCTGCTCGACCAGCTCGCCGACGGCAATTGACCCGGTGGAAGCAGGCGCTGGCACCCCTGGTCGGGCTCTGCTAGGTTCCGCCGCCTTTTTCCCCCGGAGCGCGCGATGTCGCCGGACCCCACTCCCGCCTTGGAAGTCAGCGCGCAGTCGAACGACCCGGTGCAGCAGGTGCTGGTCCAGGGCGGCACGGACGTGCGCATCGTCGGAGTGGCCACCAACCGCGGAGCCGAGGAGTCCCGCGTAGGCCTGCAGGTGGACGGCCGGCGCTTGCGCGTGGCGCTCCAGGCAGGGACGGCGCAGGACACCTTCCGAGCCATCTGCAGGATGCTGCCACGAGGCTACCGGGCGGACGTGGTCTCCAACCCTGGCGCCGACCTGGTCGTCTTCCAGATCCGCCGTGCCTCGGCCGAGGCGCGGACGGTGGCGCCGCCTTCTGCCAGGACCGCGCGCGTGCAGTTCGAGCGCGGCTTCAGGCAGACGATGGTCGGGGAGGTGGCGCCCGGAGGCCAGCTGACGATCGAGTACGACCCGGCCCGTGCGCTGATCGACCACGCGCTGAACGGCTTTCCTGCGTGGGGCGTCCAGGCCTTCGTCCGGGTCCAGCCCGGAGGCCGGGTGATCGAGGCGCCGGTGCTCGCCTTCCAGAGCAGCTTCGGGCGCCCCGCGAAGCGGCCCGTCTCCAAGCCCATCACCGTGGCGATTCCCGAAGACGCGACCCAGATCCAGGTCTGGTTCCGCAACTGGACGGGCGCCGACAGCCCGCGCGAGGTCTGGGACTCGAACTTCGGGAAGAACTACACCTTCGAGGTTGCGCGGTAGACGCCCTCAGTCCCAGAAGAAAGCCCCGACCCGGCGGACCGGATCGGGGCTAACTGATTCAGCGACCCGCGCTCTGGCCTACAGGCCTCGCTTCGCCATGAGCAGGGTGAGGTCGACGACGCGCACCGAGTAACCCCACTCGTTGTCGTACCAGGAGACGATCTTGAAGAAGCGCTTCTCGCCCTTCAGGTTGTTCTCCAGGGTCGCCTTGGAGTCGTAGATGGAGCTGCGGTCGTCGTGGATGAAGTCGGTGGAGACCAGCTCCTCGCTGGTCACGCCCAGGATCCCCTTGAGGTAGGTCTGGGAGGCGTTCTTCATCGCCTTGTCGATCTCGTCGATCGAGGTGTCCCGGGTGGTGCGGATGGTGAGGTCCACCGCGGAGACGTCCGGGGTCGGCACGCGGAAGGCCATGCCCGTCAGCTTGCCCTTGGTGGCGGGGAGCACCTCGCCCACCGCCTTCGCCGCGCCGGTCGAGGAGGGGATGATGTTCATCGCCGCCGCCCGGCCGCCGCGCCAGTCCTTCTTGCTGGGGCC
>JACRCT010000722.1 GCA_016218885.1 Deltaproteobacteria bacterium
AGCCCCAGTCTTGGAGCAGGGCGGTCAAGGCGGGTCCGGGATCTTTGCGGTGCTCCACCAGCGCCCGGCGCGTCCAGGTGAGCCTCTCGCCGTCACGGCGAAGCTCGACGGCCTTGATGGTCTCCGCGCCAAGGTCCAGCCCGATGAAGCGGTTCGACATGTGCTCTCCCCTATAGCGGCGGCTTCCTTCTCCGCGGCGGCCGTCCCGTGCAAGGGCGGGCCCGCCCCCAAATCCTCAAGGGTGGCGGAGGTTAGCGAGATCGCGCTGGCAAAAAAAGAGCGAACCGTCTTTCTCAGACCCCCGAGGGGTGCGTCGAGAGCTTCGCACCACGCCAGGGCGTAGCAGGGCGGGACGGAGGCGCGCTGCGGCGAGACGGAGGCAGGGGCGGTGGCGATGTTCCAAAGGGAAGCCGGGAATCCCCTTTTCCTCTTTTGTCGCGGGCGGTTGGCAGGTCATCGGTCCGATGGCCTCAAGGCTGAACAGGTCGGCTGCGCACTCACCCGAAACCCCGGAGAAACCATGAGCCGCGTCGATCAGACCTGCACCACCAACCCGACCGTGATGTTCGATGACGAACAAGTGAGCCTGCCGGCACAGGAGCCGGGAGCGAACCGGGCGTCGGCAACGCCGGCCTCCCAGCCCGCGGATGCGCCGAGGGAAGAGGCCGGCGGGGACAGTCTCTCGGTCATCGACTCGATGAAGGCGTTCGTCTTCGGCAAAGACAAGGCGAAGACCTCCCCGAGGTTCGGGCCCAACAACCTCCCAAAGCCACCCGCAGAGCCGCGCCATCAGACCACTCCGACGAACGGGCTGACCGGTGGGGCCCTCGAACGAGCAGAGACGCACAACGAGAAGGTTTGGGGGGACTACGCCGACGCCTACCAGCGGTATCTCGATGGCTATCGCGAGGCGTTCAAGAACTGCAGCAAGATTGAGGACCTTCGCCAGCTCCAGCCCGACCCTCCAGCGGACACAATGGCCCAGGTCGGACATGAGGCCGCTTTCAAGAAGCTGGACCACGAGTTCCGCGAGATGTTCACGGATAAGGTCGATCGCGGCTACGAGCTTCTCGGCAAGACGCCCCCGGGGACCCTCACTTTCATCCTCGGCGGAGCCTTGAATGTCGCGCTGGGGCCGTTCGGGTTTGGCGCCGAGGGCAAGGCGCAGGTGAACAGCCGCGGCGAAGCGAATACCAAGGTCGTGTCTACCGGCTCCTACAAGAGCGGGCCCGTCAAAGGCACGATCCAATCGGACGGCACTCAGTCGTTGTCGGTCGATGCGAAGGGAATCCGCGCGAAGATCAACAGCAAGGGTGAGGGGGAGCTGCGAGTGGGTAGGGAGATCGCCGGAAGCGCCTACTTCAACCCCCAGGAAGGCTATTTCGGCGGCGGAGTCCACCTGGGCGAGAAGCTGGAAGCCGGAGACAATTCGGTTTCGGTCGAATTCACGGCCAAGGCTCAGTTCCAGGGCATGTCCAAAGAGGACGTCGACCGCGCTCTGCGTGGCTGGTTGGCGAAGCCGCCCGAGGAGAACGTCAACGAGAAGTGGCTCAAGGAGCACCAGCTCAGGGCTCAGGTTTCGCGCTGAAGCTCAGGTCTCCTCCTTGAGCCCGTACTTTCGGTACATGTGTCGGAACTGGTCGTAGGTCAGCGCGAGCCGCTCCGCGGCGTCCTTCTGCGAGTAGTGGCAGTCCTGCAGGGCTTTGAGGAGCATCGCCTTCTCGAAGGCGGCCGTACGCTCCTCGAAGCTCCCGGAGGCCGCGGCGGACTCGGGCGAGCCCGCCGCCCCAACACCTGATCGGGCGGGTAGGGCGGACTCCACGGCCTCCCGGCTGAGCTGGTCTGCCTCACTGCGGTATGCCGCGCGCTCGATGACGTGCTTGAGCTCCCGGACGTTGCCCGGAAAGTCGTAGGCCGACAGCGCCGCAAGCGCCCCCGCCGACAGCTCGCGCGGCCGCGTGTGCGCCTCCTGGGCGAAGCGGGCCAGGAAGTGTCGGGCGAGCGCAGGGATGTCCTGCTTGCGCGTGCGCAACGGCGGCAGCTCGATCACCTCGAAGGCGAGTCGGTCGTACAGATCGGCGCGGAAGCGCCCCTGCGCGATGCGCTGCTTCATGTCCGCGTTCGTCGCCGAGACGACCCGCACGTCCACCTCGAGCAGGTGCGTACCCGCAACCCGCTCGAAGCGCTGGTACTCGACGGCCCGCAGCACCTTGGCCTGGAAGGCCTCGGACATGTCGGCGACCTCGTCGAGGAACAGCGTCCCGCCGTCCGCCAGCTCGAAGCGGCCGGCCTTTCGCGCGCTCGCGCCGGTGAAGGCGCCCTTTTCGTGGCCGAACAGCTCGCTCTCGAGCAGGCTCTCGGCCACCGCGGCGCAGTTGAAGACCACCAGGGGCCCCTCAGTGCGCAGCGAACGGCGGTGAATCTCGTGGGCGACCAGCTCCTTGCCGGTGCCGCGCTCGCCCAGCACCATCACCGGGCGCGGGACCCTCGCCACCTTCTCGACGCGCTCCATCACCGGTCCCAGCCCCTCGCCGGCCACCAGCGCGTGCACCCGCTCCTGCTCTGCGCGAAGGTAGCGGTTCTCCCGCTTCAGCCGCCGGTTGTCGCGGATGGCGCATAGCATCCGCTCGATCTTCTCGAGAGAGACGTTCACCCGATCGGACAGGTGGACGTCCTTTTCCAGGAAGTCGGCGGCGCCGGCCTTGATCGCCGCCACCGCGCCGTCGACGGTGGCGTTGCCGGTGAGGATGATGTCAGGCAGCT
>JACRCT010000723.1 GCA_016218885.1 Deltaproteobacteria bacterium
CAGCGGCACCGTCGGCACGGTGACCGGTTCGCTCCTGCCGTCGTCGTTGCGGCGAGCCACGAGATGCGCCTCCCGGCGATTCCAGAGGGTCTCTTCGCAACGAGCGGAACCCTCTCCGAGAGAGATCTATACCTGAAGCAGGCTCCGCTTGAGTCAACCCGGATAGCGCCCAGCGATGTACTCCTGGAGCGCCTCGATGGTCTCGGCCTGGGCGGAGATGACCCAGTTCACCAGATCGCCGATGGACAGCATGCCTGTCACCGAGCCCTTCTCGACCACGGGCAGGTGGCGCACGCGCTTGTTGGTCATCAGAGCCAGGGCAAGGTCTACGGTGACCTCGGGGGGCACGGTCAGCACCGGGTGGCTCATCACGTCGCGCACGAGGGTCTGGCGCGACGCTCGCCCGAGGAGCGCCAGCTTGCGGGCATAGTCGCGCTCGGAGAGCATTCCCACCGGTCGAGCTCCCTCGAGCACCAGCACCGCCCCGATGTTGTGCCGGGCCAGCTCCTCCAAGGCGTGAAATACCGTGTCGCCAGGGGCCACCGCGATCACGGTGCTTCCCTTCTTGGCCAGCACTTGCCGAAGAGTGTCCTTCATTCGCCATGTCCTCCGCCTGAAAGCCCGAGGACATGCATAGCTACGCGCAGAGCGGTGCGCTCCCCTGCCCTCAACGCCCACCCATGAGCGGAGAGAATCTCCACCTGTCCTGGTGCCCTTGGGCCGAGCGCATCTCCCTTTGACGGGGGATAAGTGGGTCGGTGGCGCCTCCGGGTCTCTAGCCCAGCGGGCAAGCCATGAGCCTCCGCTCGGCGCGCAGCAGCAGGTCCACGAGCTGCGGCCTCTTGATGCGCCCTCCGGTGGCTTCGATGATGGCCAGCATCTGCTCGGTGAGGTAACGGCAGACCAGGAGAATCTGATCCACGCCGCGCCCTGCGGGGGTGACCTCGCGCCAGCGCTCGTGGCGCATGTACTCGTCAATCTGCTCGAACTCGCGCATCAGCTCCCATCGCGCCAGCCGAAAGGCTTCGCCGAGGACCCGGCCATCGGGTCGTGAAGAGTCCGGCCCGAGCAGCGGCTTGAAGCGCTCCTCCTCCTGGGCGGAGGTCCACGATTCGATCGCCAGGGGCCACTCGGTCAGGTCCTTGGCGACCAGCTTGGACACCTCCTCGACGAAGTGCTCGGCGAGCGGCACCGGCTTGATCTCGTAGAGGTGGTCCCAGCGCGAGCCCATGAGTGCTTTGTCCTCCAAGCCGAAGCTGACGGCTAGTCCCATGAAACCAGATGGGGCTTCACCACCTGGCTTGGTGGCGTCCTTGCCTGGTCGGGCTGCTCTCCATAGCCGATGGCCAGCTCGCGGTGGATCACCTCGTAGACGCTGCGCCGCAGCAGGAAGTCGCGGTGGGCGATCCCCGGCACCTCGACGTTGAAGAGGTTGGGCTGGTTCGCCTCGAGGATGCAGGTCGGAAACGGGCTCGCCCCGTCGGCCTTGGAGTAGACCGACACGAAGCGCACCGAGGTCGGGAAGGCCCCCATCTTCAGACGGCGGATGAAGGGGCTCATCGGCGTCATCTGCCATACGCTCTTCGACAGCAGCCCCAGCGCCATCACCCCTACGTAGGCCGCCGGGGTGCCATGGTGTGCCGTGCCCAGGGTGACGAGGGTGCGCACCCGCCGGTCGCCGCCCAGGCGCTTGACGTAGTAGCGCCCGATCAGCCCGCCCTTGGAGTGCCCGACGATCGAGAGCGGCCCGAGGGCAGGGTAGCGGGCGTAGAGGCGCTCGATCTTGTCGCGCACCCGCTCCGCGATCTCGTCGATGCCATGGGTGTTGAAGACGTCGAGCAGGCCGCCCAGGTCGATGGAGAAGACGCAGTAGCCGTCGTGGCGCAGCCGGGTTTCCAGGACGCGGAAGGTGCGGCGGGTGCCCATGAACCCATGGAGCAGCAGGACCGGGTGTGCGCCCTGGGTGAAGTCGGTGCGGCGGACCACCTGGTTGCGCGCATGGAGGTCGAGCAAGCTCCGCAGGTCGGAGATGCGGTGCTTGAGGCGGCGGGCGGCGCGGGCCAGAGGGGTCATGATCTCTCGTGCTGCTGGATCATAGCCCGCGCTCTTGGAGGGAGCCCAAATCTGAGGTAAGAGCCGGGCTCCCGGCCTCTTCTACGTCTTGATGAGGTCCGCTGCTCGCTCGATCTGGTTGGGGAAGAGGTCAACGGGTACGACGCCTCCCTTGGCCTTGGAGACCTGGAAGCGAGCACAATCCAGGAAGGTGCCCCGACAGTACTTGCCCTTGTAGAAGTTGGCGATCGTCGGCATGTTGGCCATGCGATCGTTGAAGAACGGGCAGCGCTCCGTGAATTCGCAGTCGGGCATGTGAAGTGACCTCCTGTGTCTCTTCTCCATACGCTGGCGGGGGTCCTTCGAGCAAATCAGAGGCCCCCGCCGCCCTGCCAGGGCGCGAGCGGGAGCCTCGACGACAAAGGGCGGAGGCGGGTTCAGTCCTCCTTGAGCATCGCCAGCTCCTGAGCGCTGCGCTCACGCATGCGCAGAGCGCCGGCGAAGCACTTCTGGGTGCAGATGCTGCAGCCCACGCACAGCTCGGCGTTGAAGGCGGGGTGCTTCTCGGCGTCCAGGGTGATCGCCCCGTATGAGCATCGGCTGCAGTTGCCGCAGCTCATGCACAGCTCAGGGATCACGCTGGAGATGCGCTTCTTGGGGGTCAGCTCCATGAAGTCGGTGACCGGCTTGGGCAGGGCGCAGCCGCGCAGCTGCTGGACCGACTTGAGGCCACGCTCCTGCATCAGGTGCGACAGGCCGCTGGTGAGCTCGTCGATGTAGCCGTAGCCGAGCTTCATGGGCGCGGTGCACATCTGGACGTTGCCGCAGCCCAGCGCCAGGAAGTCGGCGGCCTGCTTGTAGTCCATCACGCCGCCGTTGCCGGAGACGAAGACGCCCAGGTTCCCGACCGAGGCCAGCGTCAGGTAGCTGATGGGGATCACTCCTGCGCCGCTCATGCCGTAGACCACCGCCTCGTCCCACTTGCCCTTCATGTTCCAGTCGCGGAAGCCCAGGGTTGGGAAGGTGTTGGCCAGGGTGACTCCCGCTGCCTTGCCCGGATAGCGCGCGAGCACCTCCTTGATCGCCTTGATGATGACCTCGATGGAGGTCACCGCCGCGGTGAGCTTGAAGAGCTTGGGCACCGCCGGGTCGGAGATCTCCATCACCCAGTCGATGATCTTGGCGGTGAGTCTGGCGTTCTGGCTGACGATGGCGCCTTCGGTGCCGTCGCCGCCCTGCGGGCAGGAGAGCGAGTACTCGATGGCCATGGCGCCGGCCGCCTCGAGCTTCCGGGTGTTCGACTGCCAGCCCTTCTTGTCGTTCTCCACGTCGCCGGTGACCGGGCCGCCGGTGGAGGCGGCGATGAGCCTGTCGGGGAACTCCTTGCGCAGCTTGCCGATCTCGCGGCTCACGCGGTCGAGGGAGTGGCCGGAGACGTTGTCGCAGTTGCCCCAGGTCTGAGCGTCGAAGGCGATGAAGTAGTCCGCGGGGATGTGGATGGGGACGCCGTCGAAGGCGGTCTTCATGATGCCTCCCGCCCACCCGGCCTCCATCGCCTTCCTCATCGGCGCGTAGCCGTCGGAGGGCGGCGCCGCCGAGAGCAGCAGCGGGTTGATCAGCTTGCGGCCGAAGAAGTCGGTCTCCAGCGAGACAGGCAGCTTCTGATAGCCGCGGACGATGGCGAAGCTCTTGCGCGGACGGTCCTGGTCGAGCTTGGGCGCCGGCGCTTTGAGGAGCAGGGCGTCGACCTTGGCGGCGGCGTTCTTGCCCATGGCCGCGGCCTCGACCACCGTCGAGGGACCCTGCTCGCAGTCGCCGGCGTAGAAGACCGCGGGGTTCTCGAGCTTCTTCTGGGTGGCGCGGGCGCCGATGGCCACGATCACGTGCTGCAGGTCGGCGCGCAGCTGCTCGCTGCCCGGGACGTCCCGGAGCGCCTTGAGCTCGAACTTCGCGCCGTCGGCGAGGGCGACCTTGAGGGTCTTGATCCCCCCAGCCTCGATGGCGGTGAGCTTGGTGCGGCCGGTGACGAGGATGCCGCTGCCCGTCACCTCGCCCAGCTCCTTGGAGGTCAGCGGCATCTCGCCCAGCTTCTCCAGGGCGATCATCTCCACCTGCTCGGCGCCGCGGCGCTTGGCGACCACCGCGCAGTCCACCGCCGTCGCGCCGCCGCCGACGACCGCCACCTTGCCCTTGAGCGGGTACCTCGCCGGGTCCTTGAGGTACTCGAGGCCGGCGATGGCCTTGTCCTCACCGGGGATGCCCAGCTGATAGGGCTGCCACAGGCCGATGGCCACCACCACCGCCTCGAAGCCCTGCTTGAGCAGCGCCGCCGGGTCGTCGATGGCCTTGCCGGTCTGGAGGGCGATGAGCGGGTTCTGCAGGGTCCACTGCAGATCGCTGCGCAGGACCTCGCGGTCGAGCCGATGCTCGGGGATGAGGTTGCAGGCGCCGCCGGCCTGGGCTTCCTTCTCCAGGATCGTGACCTCGTAGCCCTTTTGAGCCAGGTAGGCGGCGGCGGCGATACCCGCGGGGCCTGCTCCCACCACCGCCACCTTGTGGCCGTTCTTGGGGGCTGGCTCGAGCCTGG
>JACRCT010000724.1 GCA_016218885.1 Deltaproteobacteria bacterium
GGACGTGCTCGACCTGCGGGCTCCGGAGAAGGCGCGGCAGCGCCAAGCGGCCGATGTTGCCCGTCGCGCCGGTAACGGCGATTCGCAGTCTCTTCGGCTTGGCACGCGGCGAGGCGGGCATCGTCGCCCTCGGGGAAGGAGCCTGTGCTATCTCGCGGTCCGGGTGGTGTCAACGGGAGCGAGGGTGGGGCGCGCCCAAGGTGAGGCGGGTGCGTCGGATGCCAGTCGTCGAGAGTCGGGAAGTCCGTCCCCCTTACTCCGCAGGCGTTGCCGCACCATCCGGCAGCTTCTCGTGGCTCTGCCCGGGGTCCTTCTTCTTCTTGCTGACCTCGATCCACTGGGCCTTGTTCGCCCCCTGGCGCGTCTCGTAGGAGGCGCGCACCTCGTGGCCGGCCTTGATCTCGTCCAAGGTTCCGGTGCGGCCGTCGATGAAGATGGTCGTGGTCTTGTCGACGTTCAAAGTCAGCGGCGAGCCCTTGGGCTGCTCGACCGTGACCTTGTTCTTGTCCTTGTCCACGCCTTGCACCGCACCCCGGGCTTCGCGCAGGCCTGCGTCCCGCAGCGCCGCCCCCTCTTCGGCTTCGGCACGGCTTTGCCCAAAGGGGAGCCCCGCCGCCACCAGCGCCGCCACCACCACCGCCTTCGCCGCCATTGTCGCCTCCCCTCAGGTGCCCCGGGTCCAGCGGAGCAACCTGGATGCCATCCCGGTGTTCCCGGGCGCGAGCTCGTCCGCACGGCCTGCCGGGTTCCCAGTCCAGGAAAGGTGCTTCTCGCGATCATCGCTGCGCCTTCCTGGCAGCAGCACGGGCGGGCGGGCGGCCGCTGACGTGCCGCCGCCGACCGACTAGACTGGCCGGCCCCTGGCGAGGAGAGCGGATGCGACAGCGCAGCGACTGGGACAACTACTTCATGGAGATCGCCCGGGTGGTGGCCTCGCGCGCCACTTGCGACCGCAAGCACGTCGGCGCGGTCATCGTGCGCGACAGGACGATCCTCTCCACCGGCTACAACGGCTCGATCCGCGGCCTGCCGCACTGCGACGAGGCCGGGCACATGATGGAGAACGGCCATTGCGTGGCGACCATCCACGCCGAGGCCAATGCCGTCCTCCAGGCGGCCAAGAACGGCGTCGCCATCGACAAGGGGGACATCTACATCACCGCCAGCCCGTGCTGGCCCTGCTTCAAGATGATCGCCAACGCCGGCCTGAGGCGGATCGTCTTCGGCGAGTTCTATCGCGACGAGCGCATCTTCGAGTACGCGCAGAAGCTGGGTATCGAGCTCACCGGGTTGGGCGAGGCGGCGAAGCGGCCGGTCACCGTCTGAAGACGGGGGCTGAAGAGTGATTGCTCGTCACCTCTCGAGAGCCTTCGCGTCCTTGGGGCTTAGGACCTGGTTGCGTGGTCGCCCAGCGCGGCGCCTCAGCGCCGCCGGTATCAACGCCAATGCCCAAAATAAGAGCCCGGGCGCTCCCGCGCTCGAACAGCCGTTCTTCGACCCACCGCCTCCTCCCGCATCGGCGCTGCTTCCCGGCTGCTCGGTCTTCGGGGGGGAGACCGCGGCGTAGCAGCTGCCGCGGTCGCAATAGGGGGCGGAGGTTGGGCAGCGCACGTAGCGGCAGGGGTCGTCCTGGCAGGTGCCTCCCAGGCACACCAGGTACTGCGCGCAGGTCTGGGAGCAGCCGCAGGCCGAGGAGCCGACGCAGGGATCGGCGATGCAGCTTCCGTCTTGGCAGTAGGTCCCGGCAGGGCAGGGCGCAGTGCAGGCGGCGCGGCACTGCGACTCCCGGCAGAACTGGTTCTCTGCGCAGGTGACTCCCGCGCAGGGGTCCACGACGCATTGGCCGAGGTTGAGCGAGAACTGGCCTCCCGCATACGTGACGACCTGCTGCTCGCAGCGCTGTCCCTCAGGGCAGCCGCCGATCCCGTAGCACGAGTCGTCGCAGGAGTTGCCCTTGAGCTCGCCCTGGGCGATGGAGGCGATCTCATCGAGCGCGGCATTGAGCGAGGCCGAGTCGCTGGCGTCGAAGTAGCTGCAGGGGATGCGCGGGCCGGTGGGGTTGACGGGATTGGCGCAACTGGCGTTCGCGCGCGGCGCTCCCCCGGCCACGGCCATGCGGTCGAGCCTGGCGGGGCTGACCTCCTGCCCGAAGCCGATGACGAAGGTCTTGATGCCGCTCGAGAGCAGCTTGCCCAGGCTCGCCTCCGTGACCTGGACGTTACCGTCCAGATCGCTGGAGCTGGGACAGGTCGGATCGCCGTCGGTGAGCAGGATGATGAAGCGGCGTCGGGCAGCGTCGCGCATGTCGGGCAACGCGCCGGCCTGATCGAGAGTTTCGGCGGTCGGTGTGTAGCCGCCGGGTTGGCCGGAGGTTGCCAGCGCGTAGGAGATATCCGCGGCTTTGAAGAAGTCGCAGGAGACGCGCAGCGAGCCTCCTGCGCAGACATCCTCGGAGAAGCCGGGGAAGACCATCAACCCGAAGCGCATGATGCTCTCGCGCGGTGGGACGAAGAGGTTGATCGCCGCGGTGGCGGTCGTCCACTTGAAGCCCTGCATGCTGCCGGATCGGTCCAGCAGGATCAGCATGTTCGGGCACTTCTCCGCGTAGGCTGCCGCGCTCAGCGCCCATGCTGCCAACCCCATCACCGCCGCCGCGAGCCGCCGCATCGCCGCCCCCCACCCGCGGAGCGCACGAGCAAGGCCCCGCAGCGTCGAACGTGCACACGCGACCGATCGGTGGCTAGCCCGACTTTCGCACAACTGAGCCCCTTTTCGCTCTGGCCAGCTTCATCGGCCAGAGCGAAAAGGGGCGACCCTGTAATGGCTCGTCGGCTAGTTGAAAGAACGGAGGCCTGGTCGCGTCGCCCGGAGTTTCTCCTATTGTAGAAGGGACAAGGCAAGCTGCCGCTTGCCAGCCCAGGCGATGGTCATGCAGCCCGGCGCCCTCTCAGGTCACGCTGCAACGCCCCAGCTCAGCCATCGCCATTCCTTCCACTATCGCGTGCGCCCAAAGTGAATCGCCCGCTATTCGAGTGGGCTGGCCAGCTTACGCTGTCCAGCCCACTCGAATAACGGGCTCGAAACGCGAAAGTGGGGCTAGCA
>JACRCT010000725.1 GCA_016218885.1 Deltaproteobacteria bacterium
CCGGCTCCTTGCGCAGGCGGTACACGCCCACGGCGAAGGCGCGATTGAAGAGCACCGCGAAGAAGGCCACGAAGGCGAGGCCAAGGCGGCGCAAGAACCCGATTTCCTGGTCCATCTAGGACTCCTCCTGGATACGAGCGGGCGAGCGAGCCCATGCTCGAGAGCGGCTGCCTCTAGCACCCCGGGGGCGGCGCGCCAAGGGGTTTGGCAGGCACGCGACGATCGCTCGCCGGAATGGAACGTGTGAGGACCGGTGGCGCTTCCGGCTTCGGGCTAGCGGCCTCTGCCCCGACGCAGTTCTCATCGGCGCGAAGAGCCAAACCCTTGAAAACAGGACAGGTACTTGGCTCTAGCAAACGTTTAGCCCGCCGGCTTCCTCTTGGGTCTCACAGGCATGTTGGCTTTGCTGGCCTTGCCTGCGGCCTTGCGAGGCTTCTCGGACTTGGCAAGCCGCTGCTTCGACCACTCCCACCAGGGACGCTCAGGACCCTTGGGGTTCTTGGCGTTCCAGACAGCGCTGTGGAGCACGTCCCCGACGCAGGGGTCCTGCTTGCCGGCCAGACGCTCGAGCCGCTTCAGCAAGGCGCCGGGGTCGGCCTTCTTGACGTCCATCAGGTTCTTCAGCCCCAGGCGCAGGAGGTCGGTGGCGATGGAGGGCCCGATGAAAGGCAGCTGCTGGAACTGGGCGAGGGAGCACAGCTCCTGGGCGCGCTTCCCGGGCAAGGCGCCCTGGGTCGCCTGCATGAGCTTCTGGGGATCGAGACGGACCAGATCGATCCTCGACAGGTGGGCGCGACGCAGGGCGGACCGCTCCTTGAGCGTCAGGGGGAGCTTCGGGACACGGACGCGTGGCGCTGCCATGGTTCCTCCGGTGGCATCTTTGTTCTGGGAAAGGCGGGGGGATCCATATCGCAGCAGCGGGGGGACAGAAAGGGGCACGGCTGCCCGCTTCGTGCTAGAGCCAGACCATCGTGAGCCCACGCATCCCCATCGAGCTCGTCGGCAGCCCCTCGCACCTGCCCAAGCCCAACAAGGGTCGGGTGGCGGTGCTCGACGTGGCCTTCGCCTCAGGGGACAAGTACGACCTGGTCACCGAGCCCTTCATCCAACTCGCGGGCGACGGGCTGGCGCTCTGGTGCGACCACCATGAGCACCCTCTGGGCTGGTCCAAGTACCGGCACGACCCGCGCTTCGTGCTGGTCCCCAACCGCGAAGCCCATGCCTGCCCGGAGCTGGTGACCCCCGAGGTGGCCGCGCGCGCGGGCGAGGTGGGGATGCTGGTCGTCCACGGCGACTTCGACGGCATGCTCACCGGGGTCAAGCTCCTGCGCCACGGCGAGCCGCCCTATCCCGAGGCCGACGAGGACGCCCGCGCGGTCGACTCCCCGGGCCGCGGCCATGCCCTCTCCGCACGGGGCCGGCGCATCGCCTACGCGGTCGACGAGGCGGTGGCCTCCTTCACCGCCGGCCCGCGTCGTGACTTCATGACCGAGATCATGTGGGCCCTCGTCGAGGGCCACGAGCCCGCCCAGCTCGGCGCGCAGATCGATCGTGCCGCCGAGGCGGCGCTCGCAGCCCAGGAGCAGACGATCAGGCTCGCCCAGGAGCACGGGAAGCAGGACGTCCCCGGGCTCTTCGTCATCCGCCTGCAGGGCCGCCGCCAGGGACGGCAGCGAAAGGGCATGCTGCGCTTCGCCGAGGAGCACGCGACGGTCGGGGTCGTCGTCGAGAGCGACGGGCGCAACACCTGGGTCACGGCCGCGACCTTCGATGAGCGCATCGACCTCGGAACCATCGAGCTGCTGGACGGGGGGCGAAGCGACTACCGGTACGCCGAGCCCAAGACCGGAGGCGTCGAGCCCATCCTGAGGGCCCTCGCGCGCGCGGTGGCCGACCGCTGATCCAGTCAACGCGGGCGCAGGAGTTTCGGCACGCTGAGGCTGGCCTTCTGGCCAATGAAGACGAAGCGATCCTCCCGAGAGTCGTCCCGCCTCCACCTCCCGGAGGTCGGCGGCGGGGCTGGCGCGGCACAGGTCGTCGCCGAGGCTCCCCCATCTTCCTTGGACCAGCTTCGGCTGCCCGAGCTGTCACGAGTCCAGCTCTCACGGGCGGCACCATCGGGGTCCACGAGGTGCACGACCAGCTGCTCGCGAGATAGGCAGAGGGCTTCGAGCGTCTCTGACGGGCCGGCGGTGGCGCGCTGCGCGGGCAGCTCGACCTCCTTCCAGGCCAAGGCGTCGATGCTCTTGAAGAGCATCGGATAGGTCCCCTCGATCTGCCATTGGGTCGCAGCCCAGAGCAGCCCATCTTCGCTGCGCGCCAGGTGCGTCACCGCCCCGCTGATCGGCAGCCCCCAGCGCGGCTCGCCCTTGGCGGAGACGACCACCGGCACCGCCGAATTGGAGTCCTTGCAGAAATAGTCGGGGATCTGCACGAAGAGCAGCAGCCGCCCGTCGCTGAGCTCGAAGTGCTGGGAGATCGAGAGAGGAGCCGCAGCGGTCCATTGGCTCGCGTCACAGCCTGCGCTCAC
This sequence comes from Deltaproteobacteria bacterium, assembly GCA_016218885.1. Lineage (GTDB taxonomy): Bacteria > Myxococcota > Myxococcia > Myxococcales > UBA5297 > JACRCT01. The sequence goes on from JACRCT010000725.1 coordinate 2,531, forward strand.
GGTCTTCTGACGCAGGTAGCGCAGCAGGGAGGCCGGAGCACGTTTCTCCGGCGAGGCGGCGGCAGGGCGAGGAGCTGCCACGGCAGGAGGAGCGACGCCCCCCGCCTCCGAGGGCTCGGCGGCGAGAAGCACCAGCAAGAGCCCCAGGGCGCTCATCGGTCTATTCCCGCCTCGCGGTGCCCAGCATCCCCGCGCCTCCCAACAGCTTCGCCTCGGCCCGGGCCATGCGCCGGGTCTCGGCGGGCTCCTGATGATCATGCCCCAGCAGGTGCAAGAGCCCGTGGGCGAGGTAGCGCGCGAGCTCCTCCGCCAGCGGCTGGCCCTCCTGCTTCGCCCGGCGGCGCGCCGTGTCCAGGGAGATGACGACGTCGCCCAGCGGCTGGCCGCGCTGGGAGAGCAGCTGGCTAGGCAGCGGCGCGGCCGGGAAGGAGAGCACGTCGGTCGGTTGGTCCTTGTCGCGCCACTCGCGGTTGATGCGACGGATGCGCCGATCGGTGGTGACGACGATAGACACCTCGGCCGTGGCCTGCCCAAGCGCCTCGAGGAAGCGGGCGGCAAGCTTGCCCAGGGCGCGCGCAGCCGCGGCGCCCTGCCGGTGATCGCTGCGGACGAGGACGACGGGAGCCATGGGGGACCCTTGGGCTGACAGGGGTACCGCTTGACCTGAAGCCTGGGATCGGGAGCCTGAAGCCCCGGCAACCCTCAAAGGCTTCAGCTTGGACGCTCTAGGGATTGACGATGAACCTCTTCTCCCCCCGCTCGAAGAAGGCGACGATCTGTCGCGCCGCGGCGAGGCCGGCGTTGACGTTGGCCTCCTCGGTCTGGGCGCCGATCTTCTTGGGGGTCCAGTAGGCGCGCTCCGCGTACTTGGCCTGGATGGCCTCGGCGGTAGCGGCGCTGGGCTCGACATCGCTGGCGTAGCGCAGATCCGGGCGCTTCTCGAGAGCTTCGAGAAGGCCGGCCTCGTCGATGACCTCGGCGCGGGCGGTGTTCACCAAGCAGGCGCCCCTGGGCATCAGGTTGAGGAGGGCGAAGCCGATGCTCTTCTTGGTGTCCTTGTTGGCGGGGACGTGCAGCGACAGATAGTCCGAGCCGCTGTAGAGGTCCTGGAGGGTGGCGACAGGCTCGGCGCCGGCATCCTTGATCTGCTCGGGGTTGAGGAACGGGTCGAAGGCCTTGACCGTCATCCCGAAGCCCTTGCCGATGCCGGCCACCAGCCGCCCCACCGCGCCGATGCCGTGGATGCCCAGCCGCTTGCCGCGCAGCTCGGTGCCCGACTTGCCGTTGAACCTGTTGCGGGCCATGAAGACCATCAACCCCAGGGCGAGCTCGGCGACGGCGTTGGAGTTCTGGCCGGGGGTGTTCTTCGCCGCCACGCCTCTCTCCTTGGCGGCGGCACAATCGATGTTGTCGTAGCCGGCGCCGGCGCGCACGACGAGCTTGAGGCTCTTGGCCGCGGCGAGCACCTCTTTGTCCACCACGTCGCTGCGGATGATCAGCGCGTCGGCGTCAGCGACGGCGGCGATGAGCTGGGCCTTGTCCTTGTAGTTCTCGAGGAGCACGGCCTCGTAGCCCGCCTGGTTGAGGATCCCGACTACCTCGTCGCGGGCAGTCTTGGCGAACGCCTTCTCGGTCGCGAGCAACACTTTCTTGGCCATCTTGGACCTCTTCGCGCGGCGTGGTTGCGCGTCTTGAGACAAAGGTCGACACCCATAGCCCATGTGGAAGGTAGGCTCAACTGGCGTGGGCACCGGCGCCCCCAGAGCCGCGGGAGAGCCTTCCGATGTCGCCCGAAAGGAGGCGGCGAAGCGGGCCGGACTCTGGACCAGCGCCCCTTGACAGAGGGGGGGCATGATGTACGAATGATTCGTTTTTCTCCCAACCCAGTTCCCCAGGAGCCTTTGATGAAGCGCTTTGCTTTGTTCGCTTCTCTTCTCTTCGTCGCCGCCTGCGGCAGCTCTTCGTTCGAGGACAAGAACGGTGATGGGATCGGCGACCCGGAAGATCCCTCGATCGTCGACAGCGTGACCCAGGTCGCGCCCTCCAGCCCCAAGGGGCGGGTGAGCGGCCGCATCCAGACGATCCAGGGCGCTGCGTTGCCCGCGACCGTGACCATCTCGGGCCCCGATGGCATCACGGTCACCTGCAACGCGGATGGGCTCTTCGTGGCCGAGAGGATCACCGCCGGCTCGACCGTGGGCGTTTTCGTCAAGATGGACGGCTACGCCCCGGCCTGGACGACGGCGACCGTCCCCGCTGCCACCGGCAACTTCCCCCTGAATGACGGCGAGGCCTTCGTCGGCACCATCTCGCTGATGCCGACCACCGGCAACTTCACCTTCTATGTCGTGGGCTTCGACGGCAAGCCCATCACCGGAGCCAGCGCGATCCTGGAGATGCACCCGGGCTTCCTGGTCGACCTCGACGGAGCCAGCGGATTTGATGGGCGGGGCAACATCTCGGTCAATGGCACCGCCACCGACGGGACGCTCACCTTCTCCGGCATTCCCAAGCTGTCCGACGTGGCCTGGCTGGACAGCGCCGGAGTCACGGTCCGCTTCACGGTCTACGTGGCGCCGGTCTTTGACGCGAGCCAGACGCTGCTCTACGCAGGCAAGACCTTCGCCGTCGATGCCTCCACGCTGCTCACCCAGCCCTGGAACCGCACCCTGGTGCTTCCGGCGCCATACGCCGGCGAAGACCTGAAGATCGTGGCGACCAACGTCACCAACCTAATCAAGGCGCCTTCCCTAGCCCGCGAGAACCTGATCGCCAAGGGCGCGCCCATCTACGTGGTCTTCAACCAGCCGATCGCCAGGGACGCCTATGTGCAGATCACCGAGGACGAGCCCGAGGATGGCGACCTGGCGATGCTGCACACGCCGACCTGCAACCCGGGACAGAAGGACTCGACCCCGGTTGCCCTCAACCCTCTGGAGCTCAACGCCCTCAACACCGAGCTGCGCATCACCCCCAAGAGCGTCACCGAGGGCCGCAAGTACAATCTGGTTCTGCAGGTGACCTCGCGCGACAACCCCACCGCCGCGCCCACGCGCTTCGCGGCCTCGTTCTTCGCGGCCGAGGAGACGCCCAAGACGGTCAGCGCCCCGAAGGTCCGGTTGATCGACGTGCCACCGGTAGGCGGCTCGGGCAACGAGGAGTGGGACGCCACCGAGACCATCGAGATCGTCTTCGACCGCTACATCGGCCGAGGCGACAACACCGCCTTCTTCCTGCCGGTCTACATCGACGATCCCATCACGGGCGGGGACGTGCCGATGCCGGGAGAGAAGGGCAGCGACATCCCGATCTGCGTGCCCGCCTCCGAGCCTGTCCCGAGCTGGCTGGGTGTTTCCAAGACCGGCTATGCCAAGCGCTTCCTGCTCAATCCGGACCCGATTCTGGACCCAGACATGGTCCCCAGCTATGCCTCCCTGACCAAACCCATCTCGGCAGAGGACATCGTGCTCACGGTGGCCTTCAATGAAGGCTTCAAGTGCCCCGGCGGGTCCCTGCACACACTGTGGAACGAGGCGATCAACTTGAGCCTCGCCAATCTCTCGGTGGAGACGATCGAGCCGCCGGTTCAGTGACGAAGATTCGGGGGGCCGGACCCAAGGCAGCAAGCGCCGCACGGGAGGCTCTCGAGCCACCCGCGCGGCGCCTTCTTGCGCTCATGGCGCTGGGATGCCTGCTCGGTGCCCCTGCCACGAGCGCTGCGCAGGAGTGCCTTCCTGGCGACGAGGAATCCGAAAGCTGCGAGCCGCTCCCCCTGGCCTCTGCCGCGTCCCAACCTGCAGCCCAAGCCAGGAAAGAGGCCGGAGGGGCGGACGTCCTCGGGACATCGCTCGGCGAAGCTCGAGTGCGCCTGCGGCCGGCGAGCATCCGTCCAGGAGGCCTGTTCGAGCTAGAGGTCCGCGGCGAAGGTCTCCTCTCGGCGGCCGGATGCCTGGGCTCGATGGCCGTGCCGATGTTCGCCGACGGCCCCGGGCGCTTCCGCGGCTTCGGAGCGGTGCCGCTGGACCACCCCGCCGGCCCCGCCCTGGTGCACGTTGCGGTAGTGGACCAGGACCTGAAGGCCCATAGTGGCTCGGTGCCGATACAGCTGGTCGAGCGAGTGGTAGACCGAAAGGCCATCAGCGTCAGCTCCAGGTTCACCCGGCCCACGGCGACACAGAAGGCGCAGATGCAGGCCGACGCCAAGGCGCTACGCCAGTGCTATCAGGTCCCGTTCGGCCCCCCACTCTTCACCGGGAGCTTCATCGACCCGCTGGGCCACGAGCGAGGATCTCGCTTCGGGGAGAAGCGAGTCTTCAACGGCAGGACGCGCAGCCGCCACTGGGGCCTGGACATCGACGGGGAGGCTGGCGAGCCGGTGCGCGCCTCTCACGACGGGGTGGTCGCCCTGGCTCGTCCCTGCTTCATGTCCGGGCTGACGGTCATCGTCAGCCACGGCGCCGGGCTCTTCACCGGCTACTTCCACTTCTCCCGGTTTGCCGTCCAGACGGGGCAGAAGGTGAAGCAGGGCGAGGTGCTGGGCTACGTGGGGAGCACCGGCCGGTCGACGGGCCCGCACCTGCACTTCGCCACCAAGCTGCACCGCACGCTCATCGACCCTGAGGCTCTGCTCGAGTTCGACCTCGGGGCCCCAACCCCGCGACCGGTGGCGGTGGAGCCAGGACGCTAGACCGCCACCCCTCTGAGGAAGATGTCCACCACCCTCTGGCAGGTCGCGTCCAGATGCAGGCGGTCAGCACCTGGAGTCGCCATCACCAGGGTGGTGAGCGCCATCTCGATGGCACCGAAGAGCGCGGTCGCTCCCAGGAACGGGTCGATGGACCGAAGCTCGCCACGCTCGACCCCGCGGCGCAGCACCGAGGCGATGTGCCCGATGGCCTCCTGGAAGGCTTGCCGCTGCTCCGCCTCGCGAAAGACGGGGCTGCGCAGGATCTCCAGGACCAGGACCCGGATGGACTCCGGGTCATTCTGATAGGCGTCGAAGGCAGCGGTGGCGACCTCCTCCACCTTCTGCACGACCGGCCCCTCGGTGGCGGCGATGGCCTCGAGCATGCGCACGAAGTGCCCGAAGCTCTCCTCGAAGACCGAGCGCAGCAGGTCCTCTGTGTTCTGGAAGTAGTGGTAGACGAGCCCATAGGCGACGCCTGCCTCGCGGGCCACGTCGGCGATGCGGCAGCCGTGGTAGCCCTTCTTGGCAAAGACGTGGACCGCCGCGCGCAGGATGGACTCGCGCCTCTCGCCGTCCCGCCGCGGGTGTGTCCTCGAAGACGCCTCTTGCACGGGTCGCCCGGCCTCTTTCGCCTACTCGTAGACGCCCTTCCGGTCGTAGGAGGCCGGAAAGACATGGGTGATCGAGGTGTCGATCCCCGGGTTCGCATGCGGAGCGATCGTGTGCTTGAGGGTGAAGTTGACGGTATAGGGTTCAGGAAGGCAGGAGGGGGCCTCACAAGACGCCGACGGACAAGTGTGGGGATCGGCGATCGTGACGGTGACCACTCCATTGAGCTCCGTGGTGGTGCTGTGCTCATAGGGCGTGACGTTGTCGATCTCGCATCCGTCATCGCAGGTCGCCTGGAGCATGTCGCTGGAACCAACTGCGGTGGGCGCGTTGCCGTTCACGTCGCGCACGGTCACCTGGTAGGCCATGGGGGTGCAATGGGGAACGTGGGGAGTGGGGAAGACCTGCTCAGGCTCGATCGTGGTGTTGTCCGGGGCTCCGGTCCAGATGATCTTCACGCTCGTCCAGATGGCGCCGTTCTCATCGTAGTCACCGTTGGCGCGATCCCACTTGCCGTTCTGGTTGGCGTCGAAGAAGTCCTCGTCCGCATCCCGCGTGCGGTTGTCGTTGGCGTCGACATACGGCTCGGGCAGATCGGTGAAGCGCTCGTTGTCATCCCACTGGCCATTGCCGTTCGTGTCGTCGAAGGCCTCCGAGCCGGTGGTGATGGCCACCAGCGTCGCCAAGCCATCGCGAGGGTTGCAGGTGCGATACTCCCAATCGGCGCCTTGCGGCCGACATTCGTTCCAGAAGCGGCAGTTCTCCGTCCCCGGGTCTCCTGCGGCCGCGCCGAGCGGCTCCACGTCCATGGGCAGCTTGCACTGGGTCCGGTACCGGAAGACCGCTTCTCCCCCGTCATCGCCTTGCGTGAACCCCATCGAGCCGGGCACTCCGCCCGCCTCGGTCATGAAGAAGACCTGGCTGCCGCTGACGAAGGCATGGCCGTAGTCCGAGCCATAGACCGTGCAGTCCATGTACAGGCCCAGCGCCTCCAAGCCGCCGATGGAATAGTGCGGGCAGACCAAGGTGAGGTTCTTGGCGTTCACGCTGCGCACCATGATGTCGTCCGACTCCCGGGTCACGACGCTTCCCGACCCGTTGTCGTGAGAGACCTGGACCCTCACCTTCCCGGGGACGTTCTTGGCAGTGAGCGTGGTGCTGACCAGGCCGTCCGCGGCGGTGTCGGCAGTCAACGGAGCCAGCTGGGCCTGACCCGCGGTGATGCTGAAGACCACCCGAACGCCCCCCACCGGCTGCTCCTGGCTGTCCTTGGCCCTGAAGGTGACCCTGGAGCTGCCCCCCAGGGGCAGCTGAGTGGGGACGGCGCCGACGTAGTCGAACGATTCCACGTTCACCACGGTGCCCGGGCCGAAGACGACCGACACGGTCTTGACCTGCGAGGTCTTGGCGACCGGGTCGGAGAAGGTCGCCCGCACCGTGGCAGGGCCCTTGTTCGCCGAGAAGAGGCGAACCGTCGCGATCCCCATCTCGACGTCCACCTCTTTGGCGGCCTTCTCGATATCCGGGGGCTTGGTGACATCCGCGATCTCGGAGAAGGACGAGCCGTTGAGGTCCGAGACGAACTTGACGCTGCCGCGGTCGAGGGGGGTCTGCCCCTCGTCCTTGAACACCCTCGCCTCGATGCTGATGGCCGACTTGCCGTCGGCCCGGGCGTTGTCGTTGCTGACCTTCAGGGTGAGAACTGCCGGGTCGCTACAGCCCGCGGCAACCAGCGCGCCAGCGCAGACAAACCGTAGCGAGCGAACCATGGCTCCTCCGTCCAGAACCGGCCGAGTCTGGAAATCGCCCTATTGTCGGCAAGGAGGCAGGCGAGTCAAGGCTACGCTCGGCTCGCGCCTTCTAGCGCGGCGCTTAGCTCTTGAACATGGCGCGCGCCACGCCCAGCAGCCGGTCGATGTCTCGACGGGTCAACGAGTGGCTGCGCACGAACTCTGCCAGGGGCTTGAGCATGGGATCGAGGACCTTGGGCTCCTCCTCCGACTCAGCGAAGAGGAAGAGCTCGCTGATCGAGACATCCAACGCCGCAGCGACACGGATCAGCGTCTCGATGTGGGGTGCCCGCTCGCCTCGCTCGATCATGGAGAGGAAGGACACGGAGATGTCAGCACGCTCCGCCAGATCCTCCTGGGTGAGCTTCTCCGGTCGCGACTGCCTCAACTGGCGAATCCGTTTGCCTAGAGCCTTGGTGATTTCCACGCCCGAATGCCTTTCGGAGAGAAGGTCCATCGCGTCCTCGGCTACGCTTCCCTCAAGCGTAACGGCCGACGTCTGATATGACACTTCTTCGCCCTTCCCCAGACACTCCACGTGAAATTTCCGCCTAAGCGAAAAAATTCCAGTGACTTCATTCGTTGATTTGATTGGTCTTTTTCGAGAACGCACGCCAGCTCGACAGCAGAGCGCTCTATCGTCCGACGCTTCCCAGACTCTTCAGGTCGACCAGAAAACCGAAGTCAAATCCTGTGTTTCTGTCATAGAACCCGTACAAATCGACCCTCCAGCAATCGCAGGAAGTAGCCAGTCCCACACCAACAGTGTGCCGAACTAGCCGTTCCAGGAAGGATCTCGGCTGATCGGGGAGCATGATTGCTCCGTAACGAAATGTGATTCCCTGGAGGACCCGAAGGTTCAAGCCCAGGCCGACCTGATTGAACCCGCCGTCATCCCCCTTTTGGGCCAACTCGCTCCCGAACAGGGCGTCCAGCGCCGCGCGCATGCGTGCAGTCCCGCCTGCGAGAAGTCGGTCGTAGCGCAGCTCGAGCGAGTCGCCACGGCTGTCATTCCCTCGAAGGGCGGCCGAAAGCGAGGAGACGGCCTTGCGCTGCCAGTCCCACCTGCCAACGGCGCTCAGCTGTACGTAGCGGGGAGCCACCTCCAGCCGCGCGAAGCTGTCGGCTGCCCGCGCCGCCAGGAGGTCGACGTCCTGGCCGACCTCCAGCCGGGCGAGTTCCCCCGCGCCGCGGCGGGCCAGGCGCATGGAGAGTGCGGCGATACCCTGCACGTAGGCACTCCCAAGCTCGTCGAACTCGTCGACTGGCGCTACCAGCTCTGTAGCCAGCGAAGGGTCGTCTCCCAAGCGCTGGCTTGCCGCGCGGAGCTCGATCCGGGGCTCGAGAGTGTGCTTGAGCGTTCCATCGAGGAAGGTGCGCGACAGCTCGGTTCCCATCCACGCTCCCGCACTCACCCGTCCATGCACCGCGGAACGCTGCCCCCCGGGCACGCCGGAGTAGGAGGCGAGATCGCCACGGGCCGAAGCGCTGAGCTCGGCATGTATGGGACCCCGGCCGAGCACCGCCCAGGACAGCGACGGGGTCGCGTCCAAGCGCGTCAAGGTCAGAAGGGAAGCGGGAGCTTCGCCGGCCAGCAGGGAGACCGGCTGCAGGCGCGCCGCGGCGATCTCGATTCCCGCGCGCAGGGGTCCGACGAGCGTCGCGCGTGGCACGCTCAAGGTGAAGGCGAGGGGCCGCTCCAGACCGGCCGGGGCATTGGCACCGAAGAACCAGCGCTCCGGGGCCGACGAGGCCAGCTGCCGGTCCGGGTTCCAAGCGGTGCGATCCTGGTACCAGGCGGTCGAGAGCGTGAGCGCCATGGCCGAGCCACGCCACCCGGACCAGGCCTCGCTGCGCAGGTAGGCAGGCGCCTCCCTGATCGTGTCGACCGAGTGGTCGATGGGGTAGTTCGCGTCGCTGACCAGGCGGAGATCCGCCTGGGCGCCTACCCCGTTGTCCAGCGCCGTCGAGTGCCTGAAGGTGAGCTCTCCGCGCGGCCCACGCCGGAGAGGCGAGCTGGGAGACGGCTCGCGATTGAGGTCGTAGACCCCGCCGACGAGGAACCGCCCCGAGGTGCTCTCGGCGGGGGCGTAGCGCAGCTCGGCCGACCCGCGAGGCCCTCGAGCCCCTGCCCTGTCTGCGATCGTGGCGGGCGCAGATCCGAAGACCCATCCCAGACCGAGCGTCAGGTCGTGGCTGGGATCGATGGCCCAGAAGAACGGCTCGTCCACCACGAATCCGTTCCGGGAGCTGTATCCCGGACGGGGGAAGAGAAGCCCGGTGCGACGCGATGAGAGCGGGACGTACAGGGCCGGAAGAGCGAAGACCGGAATGCTCTTCACGTAGAAGGCAGGCCACCAGAGAATCGCCCGCTCGCCCGGCTCGATGTCGGCCTCGCTCGCAGAGATCGACCAGTCCGGGCTCGCCTCGACCCCGCAGTCGCACGCGGTCATCCGCAGCCGCCGGGCCAGCAGGCGCCCCTGGGCGACACGCTCGAGGTGCTCGGCCTTCAGGAGCAGCAGATTGCGTCCGATGCGCCGCGCAGCAGCTGGGTCCCGCACATCCAGGAGCTGGACGCCGGGCGCCTTCTGCCAGAGCTCGACGTCGTCGAGCGCGAAGACGCCCTCTTCGCCCAGGGAGAACGTCCCCTGGTGAGCGGCAACAACCAGATCTCCATCGAGGAGCAGCAACCCTCCCTCGACGTCTCCTGCGCGCTTGGCAAGGTCGTACTCGAGGGTCTCGGTGAATAGGCGCAGCCCGCCGCTCACCAGGGACACCTGCCCCTCGGCACGGAGGGTCCTCTGCGCAGAGTCGAACTCGGCGAGCTCAGCGACGACCGCGATGGAAGCCCCCGACTCCGCGAGCTGCGGCGCCGAGAGCTGGCCCAGGCAGGCGAGCAGCACGAGAAGGGCAGGCATGAATCAGGGCGCCCGCCGCCGGACCGGCGGGCCACTCACTCCCCGAGAGCGAGGCGGGGGCGTGGCTGCTAGCGGTAGACGAACTTCACCCGGTCGGAGCAGATGAAGTACTCGTCTCCGTCCTCGATCTTGCGACGCTTGATGCGCTGCTTGTTGAACCAGGTCCCATTGGAGGAGTCGAGGTCCTGGAGGTAGAAGTCGTCGCCGTCGCGGACGATGGCCGCGTGCTCGCGGCTGACCTTGCCGCTGTTGATGACGAGGTCGCAATGCTTGCCGCGGCCAATGAGGTAGCGGTCCTTGGCGATCTTCTCGAGCTCCCGCCCCTCGACGTTCAGATAGAGCGCGCGATCACCGGTGTGCTCCGATACTCCGCTGGCGCCCGTCGAATCGGGAATACTGCTCGACTCGGAGGCCGCCTTGCCGCCCTTGATGAGACTTTCGAGCTCGGCAGCAGTTTGCAGGACCCGCTCCGCGACAGCCTTGCGTTGCGGGTCGTCATCCATGATCGGCGGAGGCGGATCATCGGCGAAATCATCCGGTGGAGGCGGTGCTTCGGGTCCCTTGCGGGGCCCACTGTCTCCGCGCTTGCCAATCACCGGCGGATCGAGGGGCTCTCGAGCGGGTGGCCTTCCGACCTGTCCCA
>JACRCT010000736.1 GCA_016218885.1 Deltaproteobacteria bacterium
GACCGTGCCGGAGGTCGGGGTGGAGCTGGAGAGACCCGCACAGTTCGTGCACCGCCACCATGAGCTGCTGCAGGTCGGCGCTCAGTCGCTGGCGTCACCGGGCGATGCGCCAGCGCTGCGCGCGGGCTGCTGCCAGCTGATGGCCTCCGCGCTGCACCTCGGACGCAGCACGGGGGTCATGGATGCCCAGGCCCTCGTCGAGCGGTGGATCTCGGTGGCCAAGCAGCACGGAGCGGCGGAGTGATGGACTGTAGCGAGCGTCATCGGGCGTCGAGCGCCGCCGCTCGCGGGTCGGGCAAAGGGATTCCATGATCACGCAGAGCGTCAAGATCCACGACCGCTTCCAGATCGAGCTCAAGTTCCACTACCGGCTCGACGACTTCCAGAAGACGAAAGCCTTCGACGTCGCGCTCTACTTCTTCGTGCCCGCGAGCCTGGGCATCAATGGCGACACCTACGGCAAGCAGGACTTCTTCAACGACGTGATGGGGTACATCCGCCTGAAGACCCCGGGCGTGGGGCTCAGGGGGATCGCCACGAGCCCTCAGAGCCCGCTGCACAAGCTGGAGTCGGCACTCGCCAGGCTCGCCCACAAGCCCGATGGAGAGGCGGTCGGCGACTACGAGCGGCAGCTGAAGATGACCTGCTGCATCCTCAAGAGCGCGCTTCGCGATCACGTGGCGCTGCTCGCCTCCAGGGTGGGCCCTGCGGACCAGTCCGATCTGGTGGAGCAGTATCTGGTGCACGTCACGGAGGTCGCGCGGCGCTTTCGCGCGCTGCGCTCGATCATCAACGTTCCGGCGGTCTCCAAGGACCTCTTCTCACGCTACCTCTTCGCCGACGAATACCTGAGCCTGACGGTGGAGTCCTACTCCTTCGAGATGCTCGAGGCGCTCAAGGGGTTGAAGAGCGACCTGTTCGAGGCGTACCGGCCGCGGCTGCTGGGGTTCGTGAAGAGCGAGCTCGAATACCGGGCGGCGAGCGGCTATCCCTCGATCCCCATGGAGAGCGCGGACAACGAGCTGCTGGTCTTCCGCAAGAGCGTCTTGAAGAAGTACGTCGAGAGCGCCCTGTTCCTCACCACGCGCCGCAAGCGGGAAGGCACCTACATGGAGCAGGTGGTCCTGGCCGTCGCCGCCGGGCTCTCGATGGTCTTCGCCACGGCAGCCGCGTTCTACTCGCAGGTCATGTACGGCAACCTGACCCTGCCGTTCTTCATGGCCCTGGTCGTCAGCTACATGTTCAAGGACCGCATCAAGGACTCGCTGCGCGCGTTCCTGAACATGAGGGTGCGCCGGTTCTTCTTCGACCGGCGGCTGGAGGTCTTCAACGACCCCGAGGAGACCGAGCGCATCGGCCTGTCGCGGGAGAGCGTCGACTTCGTCCAGGAGGGCCGGCTGCCGGCCTCGATATGGGAGCTGCGCAATCGCGATCACATCACCGAGATCGAGAATGGGTCCGTGGGGGAGTCGATCCTGCTCTATCGCAAGCAGATCACCCTGCTGCCAAAGTGGTTCAGCCGGATGCAGAAGGACTTCCCGGTCGACGGCCTCAACGACATCCTGAGAGTGAGCTTCTCGGAGTTCCTCCAGCGAATGGACGACCCGGTGAAGAGGCTCTGGATCTGCCAGAACGCTGACGGCTACCGGAGCATCGAGGGCAAGCGCGTCTACCACATCAACCTGGTCGTCCAGTACCGGACCGCCACCAGCTTCGGCCAGGGGCGCTACCGCATCGTTCTCGACAAGGACGGCATCAAGCGGATCGAGCCGGTCCGCGCCGAGCGCTCCATGGCGACCGTGGGCCTCCCGGAATCCGAGGACGACTTCGGCCCGCAGGCGATCTCTCCCTGAGTGGCGGCCCAGCCTCTGGCCCTGGCCTGCTCGTCCACCGAGTGCAGTGCCGTAGGGAGAACGCCTCGGCCCGCTCCTCCACCCGGGGGCTCCTTTCGCGACCCTGAGCGCGCGCAGGCTGCACGGCCATGAGAACGAAGTCACTGGCCATCGCCGCCGGCGCGCTGCTCGCGGTGCTCCTGCTCCTGCAGCTCCTCCCGGTACGTCGCGACAATCCACCGGTCTTAGGCGACGTCGAGGCGCCACAGCCGGTCAAGGCAGTGCTGCGCGAGAGCTGCTACGACTGCCACTCCAACGAGACCCGCTGGCCCTGGTACGCCCGGGTCGCGCCCGTCTCCTGGTGGCTGGTGCGTGAGGTCTCCGAGGGTCGGCAGGCCCTCAACTTCTCGAGCTGGAGGCAGCTGGGCGCCGACAAGCAACTCGAGGTCTTGGTCAAGGTGCGCGAGGAGATCCTCGAGGGCGAGATGCCTCCGCGGCTCTATGTGCTCGGCCATCGGTCTGCGGCGCTCGAGGGTGCCCACCGCGAGGTGCTCCTCGGTTGGCTCGGGGATTCGGGCGCCTCGTCAGAATCCGCCCAGGGGAGGGACAAGGAATGAAACGAAGCGACCGCCCAACCTCCTCGACCATCGCGTGCAGCGCACCAAGGCTGACGCCGAGGCGGACCAGGGCTCCGGCCGCGAGGGCCAGTAGCGATCACCGCGGGCTTAAGCAGGCTTCCATGAGA
>JACRCT010000737.1 GCA_016218885.1 Deltaproteobacteria bacterium
CGGGGCTCGGACGCGCGGGGCGCGGGCGGGCGCCGCGGGCGATGTTGGTGCGGAACTCGCCCTCCTGAGCGACCCTCTCGATGGCGCACGCCAGCCGTCCCCCGATGATGAAGGCGCGCAGATCGTGGCCGGGGTTGGGCACCCACTGCTGCAGATAGAGCGCCCCCTCCTCGGCCAGGCGCTCGGTGAGCCGGTGCTCGGCCGCAGGCCCTACGACCATGCGCTCGACTCCCTCTCCCAGCGAGCCGTACAAGGGCTTGGCCACCACCTCTTGCCAGCCGTGGAGGATCGCGCGGGCCTCGGCCGTGGACTGCACCAGCGCCGCTCGCGGCGTGGGCAGCCCGGCCCGCAGCAGGAGGTGGCTGGTGCGGAACTTGTCTTGGGCGTCGAGGAGCGCGTCGATGCGATTGACCACCAGCGCCCCCGACTGCGAGAGGGCGCGGTAGAGCGAGAACTGAGCGTCGGCATCGCCGCGCGGCGAGAGCCCGCGGACCAGGACGAAGGCATCGAAGCTGGAGGCGTCGGGCCCGTCGACGCCCAAGGCGAGCCCACGCTGGTCGACGCAGGCGGCGAGGTCCGCGGGATCGATGACGACGGTCTAGCCGAGCTTGGACAGCGCGGCGATCACACGCTGGCTGTGCCAGTCGTCACCGGCATACGCCGTCAGCACTCCGAAGCGCAGCCGTTCCACGCCCTCACGACCTCTCCACACCCAAGCTGTCGCCCGATGGGCGGTTTCCGTGGACAAACTTGCTCATCCCCCATGCCGAAGCAAGGCGACTTGCCGTGGAGGTGGGGAGGCGCCGGCGGGGGAGCCCGTGCTCCTGCCCGCGCCGCGGCGAGGCCGCATCGTTGGTGGAGTCCGCCCGATTCGGGCAGGCAGCCGCTCGAGCGCCTGCATGGAAGCATTCAGGTCGCATGCAGCCAGAGATCGAAAGGCCCGCTGGCTAACCCCAGCGACGCTGGGGATTGCGGCGCTTGCGCTGCTGGTGGGGGCTTCCCTCTCCCGGGACCTCCTGGAGGCGAGCGCCCAGACGGCGTTGCTCAGCTTGGGGTTGTGGGGCCCGGTGCTCTTCCTGGCCGCCCTGAGCGTGAGACCCCTGCTGCTGCTCCCTGCACAGGCCTTCGCCGCGGCCGCCGGGGTCGTCTGGGGAGGTGCCTGGGGCACTGTGCTGGTCGTCGCCGGGAGCGTGCTCGCGATGGAGCTCGTGACCCTCCTGGGCCGCCGGCTCCTCAGAACGCCCATTCGCCGGCTGGCTGGGAAGCGAGCGGCAGCGCTTGCCGACCTCGCGGGACGGCGCGACTTCGTCTACGCGGTATTGGCCTCCCTCAATCCTCTGCTGCCGACCGATCTGTGCATTGCCGTGGGGGCCGCCGCGGGCGGACGCCGCCATCGGCTGGTCTTGGGCACGGTCCTGGGCTCGATTCCCGGGACTGTGGCGACGGCCTATCTGGGCCGGGCGGTGGTCGAGGGCAAGGCATTGATCATCGCCTTGAGCGCAGCGGGGCTCGCCGCAAGCGTGGCCGGCGGCATCTGGTTCGGACGCAGCTTGAGGCGTGCGCTGGCGTGAGAAGCCCTGTGGCCTTCACGTCCGTCCTGCTTCCAGCCTCCTCCCCAACGGAGACAGGCAGGTGGCCGCCGCGGGCGATTCGGCGCGGGAGCTATGCGACCGACCGGGCTGCAACAGCAGGGCTCGAGCCCGCGTACGGCAACAGCTGCGCGAGCAGAACGACAAGCACACCGGCCACCCCGTGACCCTGGAGCAGAAGCCCCGCCCCCGCACCTGCGAGCACGAGCCAGCCTCCGGCCTGCAGCCACGCGTGAGGGCCCTGGACTCCACGCGTCCAGAGCCTTCGAAGCGCCCTTCCCAGCAGCGCCAGCGCGGCGCCGCTCACTCCGAAGTACACCGCAAATCCTATGTACACCAGTCCAGGCGTCTCGCCCCCGGTCACGACCGGCACCCCGTCGGCCGGTTGAACCGTTTGGAAGTACAGAATCGCGGCTTCCCCCAGATAGGGTGCGTCCGCAGCATGGGACAGAATCCGGGGCGCGAGCAGGGTCCCACCCGGCAGCCTCCACGAAGCGGCGGCGAGCTGGGCCGAGAGCGTGTAGGCATGATCGAACCGCCCGTTCCGGCGCGCCGCCGCGATCCCGAAGGCGCTCGCCGAAGTCCCGAAACCGTCGAGCACCGGACCGGCATCGATCTCGAACAGCCACTCCGAGCTCGGCGTCCCCCGCGCGAATTCCCGGAATCCCGCGGCCCAGCCCCGGTCCTGCCAGAACGCTCGCGCGTATTCCGCGTACCAATCCCGTGCCTGCTCCGGCCACAGCTCCGGAGCGAAGACCGCTATCCACGAGTTGCCGATTCCCCGCGACGGCTGCACCTGCTCTCCGGTCTGAAGGTCCACCCGGTAGGGGACCAGCCCGAGCTCGTCGGCCATCGGCCCCTCGAACGCACGCAGCGCCCGATGCACGAACGCGCTGTGGTCGGTGCCGAGAACTGCGTCTGCGCGGCGGATGAAACCGATCGCCGCCAGCACGTCGATCGGGTAGCACTCGCCAGGATAGTCGTCGAGGAGACCGTTCTCGGACTGGTCAAGGGCGGTAGCGAGCGTCTCGACCTGATCGCGCAGCATCGGCAACGAACCGCGCTCGCCGGTGAGCCGCGCGTAGCTCGTCAGCCCGCCGACGATCAGTGAGCGGAAGAACACGTTCTCCCGGTGCAGGTATCCGTCGCCCCAGTGCGTCCGAACCCAGGAGTGATGGACGGGATCGAGCAGCAGATCCCGCGCGGCGTCGACCGCGCCTCGGGCCCCCTCCATCGGAGGGCGCTCGTCGGCGCGGCCGCCACGCTGCCAGTCCAGCTGCAGCTCGTCGGTGGCCATCAGGTAGAAGACCGCCGTGAACATGGGCCACTCGGTGGTGGGGACGTCATGCAACGGTGCATTCGCGGCGCGGCCCGACGACACCCTCTCGCGTGCCCAGGCCTCGAAGCGCGGCGTGAGCGCACGGTGAAGCTGCCGGGTGCTGCTCGCGATGCCAGGCCCGCGGATGGCTTCCTCCCGCAGGTCGCCCACGAGCGCAAAGCCGGGCGCCAGAAATGCGAACGACGCCAGCGCGGCGAGCATCAGCAGGTTCAGGATTCGAATCGAGACGAGCGGCAAGCAACGTCGGGGTTCGGTGCTCATGGCGGCTCCTCCTTCCAGCTGGAGTCTCCGCCGCCCTCCCGACCATCCGGTCCCCCTTGCGACGAACGGTCGCGCAGCGTGCCCGAACGGTCGAATCCCGGATCCGGCTGGCCCTGCCCGTGACTCCCGCAGCGCAACCTGCTCGCTAGCAGGTTCCAGTCACGCAAGACCTTGGCGTCGCGGACGGGCTGGAGCCGGTGCTTCCGCCGGCCGCCTCATCTACATGAGGTCCATTCGGGAGGCTAGTTGCAGGCAGGGTTGTTGAGGCAGGCCCTTCCGAAGCGAAGCGCCGAGCCCCATTAACCCCGCTTGCGCCGCCGTCCCTCGATGCGGGGGCAGCGCTGCCGCCTGAGAGCCGAAGTCACGGCGCGGCTCCGGCCCTCTTATCCGGCGACGGCTCGGCGCAGCGCCGTCTCGAGCTCGGCAAGCGTCTCCATGCTGCTGATCTTGCTGCCGCCGATCCGCACGTAGAAGCTGTCCGCCACCTGGTTGCCCTCGGTGGCCACCTTGGCGAGCAGGATCTCGGCGCCGTGCTCATAGAGAGTGCGCGCCAGCGTGTGCAGCAGGCCGACACGGTCCCGGGCGTACACGTCGATGACGGTGGCGTCCTGGGCCGCGCGGTTGTCGATGGCGACATGGGTCTCGACGTGCGGCTGGGCGCGCCGGGCAAGACCACTTTCGCCGCGGCGGCGCAGCAGCTCCTCGATGTCGAGCTGGCCCGCGAGCGCGAGCAGCAGGTCCGCGCGCGCGGCACGCCAGCGCTCGCGCTCCAGCCGCCCGCCGCCGCCGCCACGAACCACGAAGGTGTCGAGCGCCCAGCCATCGGAGGTGGAGAAGATGCTCGCTCGCAGGATGCCGATACGGTGGGCCGCCAGAGCCCCGGTGAGCAAGGCGAGGAGCCCCGGCCGGTCCGGGACGGCGAGGATGAGCTCGGAGTACCCCATTCGATGCAGGAGCGAGGCCGCGTGGCCCGCCTTCCTGGCTCGGCGCATCAGCCGGGCATGGCGAACGGCCTCTTCCCGGCTGGTGGAGCGCAGATACCGCTCGGGAAGGGAGGCCAGCAACGCCTCTCCCTCGGGAAGCTTGCGATCAGCCAAGGCGGCCAGGAGGCGTGACCTGCGATCCTCCACTTCCCCTCTCCCCTCCAGCGCCTGGAGGGTGCGCTCGTAGAGCTCCTCGAGCAACTTCGCCCGCCACGGGTTCCAGGTGTTGGGCGCGACCGAGCACAGGTCCGCGAAGGTCAATAGTTGGAGCATCTTGAGGCGCCGCTCCGACCGGACTTGCCGCGCGAAGTCGGCGATCAGCGCCTCGTCCGAGAGATCGCGCCGCTGGCTGATATGGGTCATGGCGAGATGGTGACGCACCAGCCACTGGGCATCCTCCACCTCCTCCGGGGACAGGCCCAACCGCTGCGCCGAAGCGCGGGCAAGGGGCGCCCCGCGCTCCGCATGGCCGGGGACTCCTGACTTGGCCGCGTCGTGCAGCAGCGCCGCCACCAGCAGCGCCAGAGGAGGCTCCAGAGACTGCATCCGCCGCGACAGCGCCGGCTCGCTCTCGGCCAGCTCGCCATTGCGCAGCTGGTAGAGCTTCATCGCCGTGAACAGGCAATGCAGATCGACCGTGTACACGTGGTAGAGGTCGTGCTGTGCGCGGCCGCGGGCGCCGCGCAGCTCGGGAACGAGGCGCTCGAGGATGCCGAGCTCGTGCATGGCGCGCAGGAAGCCGCCGTGAGTTCCTGGCCGGACGAGCATCTCCCTGAGCGTCGAGGCAACTTCGGGCGAGGAGCGGACGGCCTCGTCGATGCGACCCGCCTCGCGCGAGATGCGGTCGCGCACGAAGCTGGAGAGCGGGACCCCTTCCCGGTCGGCGACGGCGAAGGCGCGTACCAGGGCCGCGGGGTCGCGCTCGAACAGGTCGGCGGAAGTCAGCGCCAGACGGCCGTTGAAGACCTTGAAGCCCTCCTCGACTCGGCGCACCGAAGGCGGGCCCCGGCGGCCGGCCTCCCGGCAGCGGTCGAGCAGGGCGTCGGCGGCGCGCTGCACGGCGGCGCTGGCGAGGTAGACGTGGCGCATGAAGTGCTCCACCGCCAGCCCTTCCGGCGAGTCCTGGTAGCCCAGCTGGCGAGCGGTCGTGAGCTGACGATCGAAGGTGAGCCGGTCATCCCGGCGCCCGGCCTGAAGATGCAGCTCGTTGCGCACGCGCCAGAGGAAGTCCCGCGCGTCCATGAGGGTCCGCACCTCCTCGACCGGCAGGAGGGCGCGTCGAGCGAGCGCCTCGAGATCTGGGACGTGAAAGCGTGCCTTAACGATCCACATCGCCCCCTGCAGATCCCGCAGGCCGCCTTCCCCTTGCTTGAGATCGGGCTCGAGCAGGAAGACGGTGTCTCCAAACCGTTCGCGGCGGCGCTCGAGCTCGGCGAGCTTGTCCTCGACCAGGCGCGCCGACCGTCGCGAGAGCAGCTCGCGCTGGATCTGCTCCTCGAATCGAGCGCCGAGGGGCTGGACGCCGGCCAGGAATCGCGCATCGAGCAGCGAGGTGAGCGCGGTGTGGTCCTCCTCGGCAAGGCGAAGGCACTGCTCCGGCGTGCGCACGCCCCAGCCGACGTCCAGCCTCAGATCCCACAGCAGATAGAGAAGGCGCTGGGCGAAGGAGGCCACCGCCTCCTCGTTGTCCCCCTCATGGAGGAGCAGCAGGTCCAGGTCCGAGAAGGGGGCAAGCTCGCGACGGCCGTAGCCACCCAGCGCGAGGAGCGCGACCCGAAGCGAATCGCCCCCGAGCGCCGCGAACAGGCCGCACAGGAGCCGGTCGATCAGCTCGGTGGTGGCACGCACGCAAGTGCGGCCACTAGCCCCCGAACGGTGCAGGGCGAGAACCGTCTCGCGGCCCTGGGAGAGATAGGCGGCCGCCAAGTCGGCGAGCCCATCCCTGGGGGGAAGAAAGGGAGGCAGCCGAGAGGCCGACTCCCCATCCAGCTCGGGGCGAGGCTGCGGCAGGCGCGAAGAGGGCATCGCGC
>JACRCT010000743.1 GCA_016218885.1 Deltaproteobacteria bacterium
CTGGCGGTCGCCGACAACGATTCCGCCAATGGCGCCTCTGACAAGGCTGCCTTCGACGCCGAGATGGACGGCTTTCGCACCAAGGGGACGGTCGCCAAGCTCCTGTACGGAGTGGGCGCGGCCGCGGCAGTCGCGGGTCTGGTCCTGACCCTCTGGCCCCGTGCCGGCAACGATGGCCCCAAGGTCGCCATTGCCCCGACGCCCGGCGGGGCCGCGCTCACCGTCGCGGGGGGATTCTAGATGCGGCGGTGGCTTCTGCTCCTGGCGGTCGCGGTGGTCGGCTGCCACATGCTCGTCGAAGAGGCGACCTGGTCGGACGAAGGTGGCCGAGCAGTTCCTCCTTCACGGCATCTGCCTCCCCGGCCTGCGGATCACGCAAGCCGCGCGGCGAAGGTCTCCGGCGGGCCTGGCCTGGGCCTCGGGGACGGGCCTCCTTCAGGCCTGACACCTGTCTCTGACGTCAGAGCCGGATCGGACCCCGAGCTAGCCGACCAGCCATCTGCCCGTACCGCAACCCGTTGTTATCACGCCAGAAGCCTCTCTCGGCTGGACCGGGCACGGCCTGGCCCGGCGCTTGCTTGGGCCGGGCGTTCCGATGCTCCAGGCTCGGTCTTGCCGTGCGGATTCACGTCGAGGCGCGGGTCCATCAACTCCTCCCGGGGACGAACATGCTCAACACGATGCTCCGCGGCTCTCCTGTCGTGGCCCTGCTCGCCGGGCTGTGGGGGCTCGGGTGCTCGGGTTCTGTGCCCCCGGCCACGCAGAAGCCGGCTCCGGCGCTGACTGGCCCTACCAAGGTGGCTGTCCACGCGCACATTGCACTGCGCTGCACCGGGGTCGAGGCCGAAGCTCCTCTCGAGCTCGACCTCGATGCCGACGGGACGGCCGAGCTGACGCTCCCCGCGGGCGCCGGCGACTCCTGGTCGTACGCCTTCCAGGCGCCGGCGACCTACACGGTGCGGTGCCGGGGCGGCGGCGCCG
The DNA here is from genome assembly GCA_016218885.1 of Deltaproteobacteria bacterium. Lineage (GTDB taxonomy): Bacteria > Myxococcota > Myxococcia > Myxococcales > UBA5297 > JACRCT01. Next base: position 982 of record JACRCT010000743.1, read on the forward strand.
AACCGACGCCGTGGTCCGCCTCGCTCACCGTGACCGCCTCCTTCGTGCCCCAGCCGGCCTCCGTCTCCGTCCAGCTCGACCCCTCGCGGGCGGTGACCAAGACCGTGTCCCGAGAGGGCGGCGAGCTCGTCGCCACCTCCGCCGACGGGACCACCAGCTTCACCTTGACCATCCCACCGCTGGCGCTCACCCGGGAGACCTCCATCGCTCTGACTCCCCTGGCCTCCATGCAGGGTTCGCCCTTCCAGGGCCGCTCGCTGGGCGCGGTCCACTTCGCCCCCGAGGGGCTGCAGCTCTATCCGCCGGCGACCCTCACCATCCGGCAGACCGGCACCCCACCCTCGCCCCCCGTGGTGGGCTTCGGCTACCGCGGCACGGGCAGCTCCTTCCACCTGGTCCCCTCCACGGTCCAGGGCACGGACGTCCGGCTGGCCATCACTCACTTCAGCGGCGCCGGCGCGAGCGAGGCGACTGCGCAGGAGGTCGAGCAGCAGCTGCAGAGCGTCCCCGAGGTGCCCGAGGACCTGGCGGAGCAGGAGGATGCGTCCGGGACCGAGCAGGCCGTCACCTCGGTGCTGGGGAGTGTCTTCGAGCTGAGCGTCCGCCCCGCGCTCACCGCCGCACTGACCACCATGAACCGGGCCGACATCACCGCCGCGCTCACCCAGTACTTCGTCTGGCGGACCCAGGTGATGCGCAGTGGGGAGCGCGCCAGCCTGACCCCTCAGGTCCAGCAAGGGCTGGAGCTGGCCATCCTGGCCCTCAAGCGAGGCTACGCCCTGGCCAATGGCGAGTGCCTGGCCACCGGCACCTGGGAGGCGGCGGCGGGGATCTTCGACTGGTACGCCGAGACGGAGCGCTTCGGCATCAACACCCCGGAGAACGGGCTCGACCTTGCCACCATCCAGAAGGACTCCTGCCTCAAGGTCAAGCTGGAGGTCGACCTTCCCACCCAGACCACGGGCGACCCCATGGAGCTCGAGGTCCGCACCGGCTTCACCATCGGCGAAGGGGCGCTGCAATACGCTCCCCCCATCGAGATTCACCTCAACCCCACCGGGGCGACGGCCGACCCGGCCACCGGCATCAGCGACGCCGCCGGACAGTTCACCTCCACCCTCCGCCCGACGCCGGACAGCGACGACGTGCGGGTGGAGATCAACGCCTGCTTCACCGGCCTCAACCTCCCCTTCTGCAACAGGCTGAATGCGGTCGCCGCGGGCAAGCTGGGGCTGGAAGTGAAGTCCCGCCTGGCCAGCCAGGACGACACCCACCTCGGGGCCCAGACCTGCGTTCCCAGCGGCCAGTCCGGGGTCGTCGTGGCCACTCTACGCATGGGCGCCCGGCCTCTGCCCGAGCGCTCGGTGACCTTCAGCCTCGACGGCGACGGCTCCCTCTCCGCCACGGACGCCACCACCAACAGCAGCGGCAACGCGGTGGTGTTCTACCAGCCTCCCGAGTCGGGCGAGGGGACCGCCACCGTCGCTGCCACGCACTCCTCGGTGGGCCAGACCGAGCAGATGGAGCACGAGCTCTCCTACGGCATCCAGGTGGAGGTGATCCCCGCGGCGGCTCTGCTCCAGCCAGGCGGCGAGGCGGACTTCACCGCCCGCGTCACCTGCGTGACGGACTCCTCGGTGACCTGGACGGCCACGGGCGGCTCGATCAGCCCGGCCGGCCACTACTTCGCGGGGAGTGAGGATGGGCGCTTCAGTGTCACGGCGACGAGCGTGGCGGCCCCCACCTACTCCGGCTCGGCGATGGTGGACATCTCCAGGAACGGCACCCCCTCCGGAGACGCCGGCGTGGCCCCTCCCTGCGGCACCTTGGGGGTCGCGTGCTGTGACGGCAGGCGGTGCGACGCCGCGTTCGACTGCCAGAACGGCATCTGCTCCACTCCGACGTGCGGCCGGGAGGGGCTGGCCTGCTGCAATGGCAGCGTCTGCAACGAGGGCCGTTGCTGGTTGGGCAAGTGCGAGGTCTGCGGCTATTGGAGCCAGCCGTGCTGCCTCGGTTCGATTCACCAAGTGGCGTGCACGGTCGCCTACGGGACCAATGACCTGAACTGCGACCCGGGCACCGCGACCTGCGAGCGCTGCGGCTGGGTCGGTCAGCCTTGCTGCAGCGGCCACTGCAACGGCTCGTACTGCGAGGGAGGTGTGTGTGCCCTGACCTGCGGTCACGAGAATGAGAAATGCTGCCCGGTTCCGGATTGGTGGTGCGATCTCTTCCCTGACGACTACTACTGCCTGAACCCCACGGCTTGGCAACCCTGCGACTCAGTGAGGGACGCCAGCGGAGCCACCGTGAGCTTCCAGCTCTGCAACAGCGGCATGTGTGAGCGCTGTGGGAACGTCGGTCAGAGGTGCTGCCCCTCCCCGAACGGCGGCCGCTGCTCGACCGAGCTTGGCTATTCTTCTCCCGACTCGGTCTGCGTCGGCGACAGCTGCGTGAGCTGCGGGCGCGTGGGGGAGCCTTGCTGCAACAGCTCCTTGGCGTGGGGGGGGTGCGGTGAGTCGAATCAGCCCTCCGATTGTGCGGGGCGCAGCGCAAGCTCTCACGGGGTCTGCATGGAGTGCGGCCTATCCGGTCAGAATTGCTGTGCCTTTGGCTGCCAGGGAGGCCTGCAGTGCATGGGTGGACAGTGCCCGTAGCCAGAGGTCTTGGGGCCGCGTGCTCGAGGAGGTGGGGCGGGAGGTTATGGGGAGACGACACCCGGTGCCCGTCCTGCTCGGGGCCAGACGCTGCTTGCGACAAGAGTGGATGAAGACCCTCCCGTCGGCGAGCCTGGGAGGGCTTCGTCCATCCCGGCAAGCGCTGAGGCGCTCAGGGCCTCGGTGCGTCTCTGACTTCGCCTCGGAAGCGTGTCGACCGAGTTGCGGTGCCCGTGACGTTCGGCGCCCGGTCGGACTCGAAGACGGGTCTGACAGCGTCTCTGACGTCAGATCCCGAGCCTGACCTGGGTGCGGCGCGATCACCTCGGCCAGAACCGCAACCACTTGATATCGCGGCCGGCGACAGCAGACCCAGCCCCCGGCCCGCCGATTGCCTGCGGGCGGGCGCACGAGAGGAGAACCTATGAAGCGCAAGGTGGTTTTCGCAGCGGTAGCAGCGATCCTGCTCGGGTCGGCCACGGCCCGGGCAGCGGTCATCAACGTCAACACCACGAATGAGACGTCGACGGCCCCGGGGGAGTGCACGCTGGCCCAGGCGATCCTCGCCTCCCAGAACGACACCGCCGCCGGCGGCTGCCCCGCGGGTCTCGGCAGCGACGTCATCAACCTCCCCGCCGGCACCTACACCCTGACCACCCCGCTTAACGGAGCGACGTATTTCCACGATCTAGGCAAGACCGTCTCGATTCAGGGCGCGGGGCCGGATCAGACGATCATCGAGCGCGCCCCCACCGCACCCGACTTCCGCTTTTTCAATGGGCTCCAGGAGAGCGGGGCTGTCATCAGCCTGAGCGGGCTGACCTTGCGCAACGGCAAGACCCAGCACGGTGCCGCCATCCGCACCTACGGCGGCGTCCTCAACATCGACAACTGCGTCTTCACTGACAACAACGCCGGGCAGGGCAGCGGTGAGGGTGGCGCCATCTCCACCGCGAACTTCGCCGCGCGCATGACGATCAGCAACTCGCGCTTCCAGAACAACCAGGCCTTCAACGGCGGCGCCATCCAGACCAGCGGCAAGCTCACCCTTCTCAACACCACCTTCAACACCAACAGGTCCACCGGAAACGGCGGCGGGGCCATCCGCTACTCCGGCAGCGCCAACGACTTCCTGCAGGTCTCCAACTGCGCCTTCTTCGGCAACGAGGGAGCTCTGTGGGGCGGCGGCGCCATCCACGCCAACGGCGTCATCCGCGTCGATCACAGCTCCTTCTCCAGCAACTCGGCCACCGGCGGCCAATCCGCGTTGGGCGGGGCCATCTACGCCATGGGCACCAGCTTGCTGATCGAGGCGTGCGAGTTCTACAACAACCAGTCCTACTCGCACGGCGCCGCCCTGGACACCTACAGCCTGCCGACCGGAGTCGTCGTCCGCGACAGCTCCTTCTACAACAACCGGAGCGAAGGGCGGGGCGGGGCGGTGCGGGGCGGCGGGACGTTCCTCAACTGCACCTTCAGCGACAACACGGCGGCCCAGGAAGGCGGGGCCATCCACGCGCAGCGGGCGCTGACCCTCAACAACGTCTCCATTGCCAACAACAACGCCGGGTCCGTCGGCGGCGGCATCCGCTTCGATGCCTCGAGCGGCTTCAAGCTCAGCAACACGGTCATCGCCAAGAACACCATCCACACCAGCAACCCGACTCCCAGCGACTGCCAGTCCGACGGGCCGATCGTCACCGGCGGCTACAACGTGGTGGGCGTCAACTGCGGCATCACCGCGGCGACCGGCGATCAGCTCGGGACCCTCGCAGCTCCGCTCGACCCGCAGCTCGCGGCCCTGGACCAGGTGACGCACACCCTGATGCCGCTGCCCACCAGCCCGCTCGTGGACCAGGGCAACCCCGCCGCGGCCGGCACCGCCGACGCTTGCGAGGCCAAGGACCAGACCGGGACCGACCGGCCCATCGACGGCGACGCCGACGGCAACAGCCGCTGCGACATCGGTGTGGTCGAGGCGCCCACGCGGCCCCTCAACGACCTGGGCGTGACCGTCAACGCCAACCCCATGAGCCTCGTGGTCGGCCTGGCGAACGTGACCTTCAGCACCGTCGTCCAGAACAAGGGCAACCGGCAGGCGACCGGAATTCAGGTCGTGCACGTGCTCTCCGCGGGCCTGGAGTATCTGAGCTGCAGCCCGGCCAACGCCTGTGTCGCCTCCAGCGCCGACCCGAAGATCATCGAGTGCACCACCCCCGAGCTGTCCCCGGCGACCAGCGCGTTGGTGGTGGTGCGGGCCAAGGCCACCGCGGCGGGCGCGCTGACCGATCACGTCTCGGTGGAGGCGCTGGAGTACGACCCCGCTGCCTCCGACAACTTCGCGTTGGCCTCGGTGGCCGCCAGCGCCCCCTCGGCGGACGTGGCGGTCACGCTGGAGTCCCAGACCGTCGCCCCGCATGTCGGCCTGCCGCTCACTCTGGTGACCACCGTCACCAATAACGGCCCCCACCCCGCGGCCGGCGTGGCGCTGACCCAGGACGGGCTGGCGGGGCTGCACGACCTGACGGTGGTGACCGCTCCCTCGGGCACCTGCACCGGGACAGAGGCGATCTCGTGCACCCTGGGCGACCTGGCGGCCAACGCAGCGGTCACCGTCACCGTACGTGGCGTTCCCCAGGCTGCCGGCAGCTTGGAGACCCTGGCCCTCGCCCAGGCCGGCACCGGCGACCCCAATGCCGCCAACAACGGCGTGTCCCTGCAGGTCAGCGTCGCGGCGATGCCGCCTGACGCCAGCGCCCCCGGACCCGACGCCAGCGAGCCGCCGGGACCCGACGCTGCCCAGCCCGGTGCGGATGCGGCTCAGCCAGGGCCGGATGCGGCTCAGCCAGGGCCGGATGCGGACCAGCCAGGGCCGGATGCGGACCAGCCAGGGCCCGACGCCTCCTCGACTGTCTCGGGCCCGGACGCCGGCGACGCACCACCGGTCTGCCCTGATACCCCGAGCTGTGGCTGCGGCACGGGCGGCGGCACGATTGGCGGCCTGGGGCTGGCGATGGCGCTGATGGTCTTGGTGCCCTGGCGCCGGCGCCGCCGCTAACGGCGCCCGCCACGGGAGTGGGTGAC
>JACRCT010000744.1 GCA_016218885.1 Deltaproteobacteria bacterium
CAGATCGCCGGGACCAGCCAGTCGGTGTCGCAGGGCGCCTCGGAGCAGGCGGCGGCGCTGGAGGAGACCTCCTCCAACCTCGAGCAGATGTCGGGGATGACCAAGCAGAACGCCGACAACACCCAGCAGGCGAAGCTGCTCTCCCAGGCCGCGAAGTCATCGGCGGACAAGGGCAGCCAGGCCATGGAGCGCATGGCCGAGGCGATGGCCAGGATCCGCCATGGCGCCGAGGGGACGGCGGAGATCATCCGGGACATCAACGAGGTTGCGTTCCAGACCAACCTGCTGGCGCTGAACGCCGCCGTGGAGGCCGCGCGGGCCGGGGATGCGGGGCGGGGCTTCGCCGTGGTGGCCGACGAGGTGCGCAGCCTGGCCCAGCGCGCCAAGGAGGCGGCGAAGAAGACGGAGGACCTGATCAAGGAGTCGGTGAAGCTCGCCAATGAAGGCGAGACGCTCTCCAAGGAGGTTGCCGGGAACCTCGGGGAGATCGTGGGCTCGGTGAACAAGGTCACGGGCATCGTCGGGGAGATCGCCGCTGCCAGCCAGGAGCAGTCCAAGGGAATCGAGCAGATCAACAAGGCCGTCTCGCAGATGGACAAGGTGACCCAGCAGTCGGCGGGCAACGCCGAGGAGTCCTCGAGCGCGGCGGAGGAGCTGTCGGGGCAGGCCCAGGACCTGTCGTCGATGGTGGCCCGCTTCAAGCTCAACCGCCGAGAGACCTCTCAGCTCTCGTTGCGCAAGGACGCCGCGCCCGCCAAGCGCGCCTCCGGTTTCGCCAAGGCGCGCTCCAATGGCAAGGTGCAGGAATTCAAGGGGCTTACGCATCTCAAGCCGGAGGACGTGCTCCCGCTGGAGAGCGACCCTGACTTCAAGGAGTTCTGAACCGGGGACGATTCCCGGGCAGGCGTCGAACCGTCGATGCCCGTAGCCCGGAAGCCAGGAAGACGGCAGCCTTCCGAGTCGGGCGGGCTGCCGCTCTCCTTGTGCCTCACGTGTCGGCGTGGCGCCGAGGAGGCGGGCTGCGGATTTGCCTGGCGACAGCTCGCCCAAACCGGATGAGAATCCCCGCCTGGTCCAAGTCGCGCGCGACGGCGCGTGGCAGGAGCAGGAGGTCTCACATGCCCAGGCTCCGAGCTCTCGCCGTCGCCTTCGCCGCGCTCAGCATCCTGGCTGCATGCGCGACGATCCGCTGCCCGGCCGAGGGAGGACGACCTTGGCAGGAGGTGGAGACCGAGCACTTCCGCATCATGACCGACCTCGGTGAAGAGGAGGCCGAAACGACGGCGCGTCGCTTCGAGCGGGTCCGCCACGTTCTGTTGGAGGTGCTTCCGCTCGAGCCACCGGGGCGGCTTCCGGTGGTGGTGCTCTCGGGCAAGGAGGTGTTCGATTTCGACGATTCGCGTCGGTCCTATTTCTCCCCGGCCCGCCCGGCGAGGATCGTCGTCGTCTCCAATGGTCCGAAAAGGAATGCGGCGATCGAGCGAGGACAGAGTTTCGCGCACGAGTATTCGCACTACCTGGCCGCCGCCCTCTTCCACCGTCCTCCACTGTGGTTGAACGAGGGGCTGGCCATGTTCTTCGGCGAGATTCTTTTCGACACCGATGGCGGATCCGCCACGCTGGGGCGCGAGGACGTCGACGCTCTGGAGTACCTGCGCCGACAGCAGTGCCTGCTCTCCCTCGAGTCCCTCTGGGATTGGGACCGCGAGGAGCGCAGCGACGCGGCGGAGTACCGTCGCTATGCCTCCAGCTGGTTCTGGGTCAGCTACCTCATGAGGATGGAAGGCGCGCGCTTCAAGGAGTTCCTGCGACGGTGTTCCGAGCGGGAGGACGCGCGCCAGGCCTGGGAGGCGGTTTTCCCGGAGCCCATGCAAGCGCTCCAGTCGCGGGTCACGAGCAACTACCGGCAGTGGTTCATCGAGTGGCCGCGGCGCACCTACTCGATCCCGGCGGATTGCGGCTCGACGGCGAGCAGCAGAGCGCTGGAGCCGGCGGAGTACCACGTCCTCCTCTCGCAGTTGGTGATGAGGTGGCGTTCAAAGCTCTCGGAGCAGGAGCGCCGCGAACGGCGCGACGCCGAGCTTAAGCGGGCCCTGCAGCACGATCCGGCTTCGCTTCGCAAACTTGAGCTCGAGTGACGTGTCTCGAGGGCGGAGCGGATCGTCGTCGCGGGGAAGCTCGTGGCGAAGCCGCAGAGCGCGTTCCTCAGGCCTTTCCCGGCGCGCATCGACTTGGGAACAAAGCCGATGCCTGAGGCCGGGAAGACTCGCGCGCTGCCCGTGTGGCCTGCCCGGCGAGCACCGCGGTGTCCGAGTGAAGCGTGCACCCCGCTCAACCTTGTGCTCGGTACCCTGGCAGCCCTTGCTGATGCCAAAAACGACGGACTAGGCGATGGTCGCGTGTTATCAAAAGACGCCTATGTTTCTGAACGATTCTGCGAGGTTGCAGTGCAAAGGCTCGCGAAGCCAACTCGAGGGGTAGCTCCATGAGAAACCAGGCTTCCAAGGGCTCGCCTGGACGCAAGCAGGAGAAGCGATCGGCGGGCAAAGGCTCACGCGCTGCCGGAGAGGACGCGCGCTCCACCGGCGCCAGCCGGACCTCGAAGAAGCCGGCGCGGAAGCAGGAGCGCCCGCAGTCTGGTGGCAAGCAGACCAAGCGCTCCGTGAAGAACGAGCGGAGCCTGCCGGCTCACGCGAGCCGGGCGGCCGAGGCCAAGGCAGAGGGCGCAGCGACTTCCTTTCCGATCGTCGGCATCGGCGCGTCGGCGGGCGGCCTCGAAGCGCTGGAGCAGTTTCTCAAGCATGTGCCCGAGCACAGCGGCATGACCTTCGTCGTCATCCAGCACCTCGACCCCACGCACAAGGGCGCCTTGGTCGAGCTCCTGCAGCGCGCCTGCGCCATGCCGGTGGTCGAGGCCAGGGATCGCCAGAAGGTCGAGCCCGACAGCGTCTACGTGATCCCGCCGAACAGGGACATGTCCATCCTGCACGGCGCGCTTCACCTGCTGCCCCAGACCTCTCCGCGGGGCTTGAACCTGCCGATCGATTTCTTCTTCCGGTCGCTCGCCGACGACCAGCAGGAGCGCAGCATCGGCGTGATCCTCTCCGGGATGGGCTCCGACGGCATGCTCGGGCTCCGGGCGATCAAGGAGAAGGCCGGGGCCGGGTTCGTCCAGGCGCTCTCCTCGGCCAAGTTCGACGGCATGCCCCGCAGCTCCATCGACGCCGGGGTCGCCGACGTGGTGGCCCCGGCCGAGGAGCTGCCTCAACGGATCGTCGGGTACCTCCAGCACGCTCGCTATGTCGGGGCAAAGCCGGAGGTGGCGTTCGAGGAGAAGCAGCAGAGCGCGCTGGAGAAGGTCTTCATCCTGCTGCGCAGCCAGACCGGCAACGACTTCTCGCTCTACAAGCGAAGCACGATCCATCGCCGCATCGAGCGGCGGATGGGGCTCCACCAGCTCGACAAGCTCGGGACCTACGTGCGCTACCTGCGCGACAACCCGCGCGAGACAGAGCTGCTCTTCAAGGAGTTGCTCATCGGGGTGACGAGCTTCTTTCGCGATCCCCACTCCTGGGAGCACCTGAGGGACGTGGTGCTGCCGGACATGCTCGAGATGCTCCAGGCGCGCGCACCGGGAGGCGTATTGCGCGCCTGGGTGCCGGGGTGCTCCACCGGCGAGGAAGCCTACTCGCTCGCCATGGTCCTCTCCGAGGCC